>CALZIG010000051.1 GCA_945787585.1 uncultured Gammaproteobacteria bacterium
CTTTACGCTGTGCTGGATCCACGAACTGTAATGTCAGGTTCAACACCACCACTGAAGCGCCTGTGATTGGCACTTCCTGAAGATCGGCACAAACAAACTTAACGGGGACATTCCCATCATCATCTTTCACATATTGACGACAGCGCTGTAACATCGCCTGCGAATTATCTACCGCGATAATCGTACAGTCCGGCTGCGATAATCGTTGTCGCATCGACATCGTCACCGCACCCAGTGAGCAACCCAGGTCATAAAGATGACTCCCTGGCTGTGCATATTGCGCTGCCAGCACCCCCACTAAATTAATCACCGTGCTATACCCCGGCACAGAACGATTAATCATATCGGGGAAGACTTCCACTACCGACTCATCAAACCTGAAATCGACGATCTCATTGAGCGCGGTTGCATACAGCTGGTCTGGGCCCAGCTTGTTCATTTCAGAATTCTCTTCATAGCAAAATACAGCGCTTCATCATCACAAGAAGCGGTATTATACCCTAGGCTATTGAGAATGGAGCTCGGCTATTCATCAGTAAAATGATGATCGACAAATAAAGGAGGGGCTACCGACTGCATAGCCCCTTCCGTTACTTCATTTTGATTATCAGGCGGCAGAGACTTCCGTGACGACAGATGCTTTATCAAAAATCAATTCATCATCTGCCAACGTTACCTCAATCACATCACCCGCCGCATATTTACCGGCCAGAATCTCCTGCGCCAGACGGTTCTCCAATCGGCTCTGAATCACCCGCTTCAATGGGCGTGCGCCATAAACGGGGTCAAAACCGGCTTCACCCAGTTTATCGAGCGCTTCATCACTCAACCTAAGCTCGATATCCCGCTCACGCAGGCGTTCGCGCAGATAGTCAATTTGAATATCGGTAATCGCCCGGATCTGTGCCTGAGCCAGCGGATGAAACACCACCACATCATCGATACGATTAATAAACTCAGGGCGAAAATGGCCACCCACAGCCGCCATCACGGCTTCCTTCATCACATCATAATTTTCTTCACCCGCCATCTCCTGAATCACCTGCGAGCCAAGATTCGATGTCATCACGATCACGGTGTTACGAAAGTCAACCGTACGCCCGTGGCCATCAGTAAGTCGTCCATCGTCGAGTACCTGAAGTAGTATATTAAACACATCGGGATGCGCCTTTTCCACCTCATCTAGCAGGATTACTGAATAGGGCTTGCGACGTACCGCCTCGGTCAGATAACCACCCTCTTCATAACCGACATAACCCGGCGGTGCGCCAATCAAACGTGCCACCGAATGCTTCTCCATAAATTCCGACATATCGATGCGCACCATTGACTCTTCGGTGTCGAATAGAAAAGATGCCAGTGCCTTGGTCAACTCAGTCTTACCGACACCAGTTGGCCCCAGAAACAGGAAGGAGCCATTGGGACGATTCGGATCAGAGAGCCCGGCACGCGAACGACGAATGGCATCAGAGACTACTTTCACCGCCTCATTCTGACCAATGACTCGTTGATGCAACCCTTCTTCCATCCGCAACAGTTTATCGCGCTCTCCTTCGAGCATGCGTGATACTGGAATACCGGTCCACTTCGAGACCACTTCTGCAATCTCTTCTTCGGTCACCTTATTACGCAGCAAGGTCATCTCCTGCATCTCGGCCTGCCCCGCCATATCGAGCTGCTTCTCCAGCTCCGGGATACGCCCATACTGCAACTCTGACATACGCGCAAGGTCACTGCCTCGGTGTGCCGTTTCCAGTTCAGTGCGCGCGCGTTCCAGGGCCTCTTTAATATGCTGAGTTCCCTGCAATGCCGCCTTTTCTGCCTTCCACACCTCTTCCAGATCAGCAAACTCCAGTCCTAAGCGACTAATCTCTGCATCGAGACTCGCCAGCCGTTTCTTCGATGCCTCATCGCTCTCTTTAACCACCGCTTCACGTTCAATCTTGAGCTGTATCAACCGACGCTCAAGGCGATCCATCACCTCTGGCTTTGAATCGATTTCGATACGAATGCGGCTCGCCGCCTCATCAATCAGATCAATCGCCTTGTCAGGCATCTGCCGATCAGTAATATATCGATGTGACAATGTCGCGGCTGAAACAATCGCCGGATCAGTAATATCGACGCCGTGATGCACCTCATATTTTTCTTTCAGACCACGCAGTATCGCGATGGTATCTTCGACACTCGGCTCGTCCACCAGCACCTTCTGAAAGCGGCGTTCAAGTGCTGCATCTTTTTCGATGTACTGTCGGTATTCATCCAGCGTGGTCGCGCCGACACAGTGCAGTTCGCCACGCGCCAGCGCCGGCTTCAACATATTCCCAGCGTCCATCGCCCCTTCCGCCTTGCCTGCACCGACCATGATGTGCAGCTCATCAATAAAGAGGATCACTGACCCTTCCTGCTTGGCAAGATCATTCAATACACTTTTCAGGCGTTCTTCAAATTCACCGCGAAACTTCGCGCCGGCAATCAGCGAACCCATATCCAGCGACAAAAGACGCTTGCCTTTAAGCCCTTCCGGTACCTCGCCATTGACGATACGTTGCGCCAACCCTTCAACAATCGCCGTTTTCCCAACACCCGGTTCACCGATCAAAACAGGATTATTTTTAGTGCGCCGTTGTAATACCTGAATGGTGCGACGAATCTCATCATCCCGTCCGATCACCGGATCAAGCTTGCCCTGCTCCGCACGCTCAGTGAGATCGATGGTAAATTTCTCTAACGCCTGGCGTTGCTCTTCGGCATTGGGGTCATCGATCTTTTCACCACCACGCATCGTCTCAATGGACTTTTCGATAACACCCTTGACCACACCTGCCTTGCGCATCAATTCGCCCAGCGGACCTTTGTCCTCTACTGCTGCAAGCACAAAGAGTTCACTGGAGATGTACTGATCATCGCGCTGCTGCGCAAACTTGTCGGTTATATTCAGCAGTCGCCCAAGATCGTTGGAGATATGCACATCACCAGCGACACCCTCAACACTGGAGAGGTGATCGAGCGCCTCACCCAGCTGTGAACGCAACGCATTCACATTGACATCAGCCCTGGTCAATAAGGGGCGCACGGTGCCGCCCTGCTGATCCAGCAGTGCGGTCATCAGATGCAGTGGCTCGATAAACTGATGGTCACGGCCCACTGCAAGGCTCTGCGCATCCGCTAACGCCATCTGAAATTTACTTGTCAATCTATCCATTCTCATGGGATGTCCTCACTAATGCTGTTATATCAAATGTACAACCATTTACCTTTTGATAATAGCTATATAAGGGGCTTTATCGAGATATTCAAGCAGTCACAAACTGACCATTTTACTCAGGTAAAGCGTAGAAAATCTGGCAGCCCCAACCAGCCCCCTGAAAACAGGTTGAAACTTCTCGGCATAGCATTGATACTGCTGTTCGTCATGGAAGCGCACAAACTGACATACAAGCTCAGCATAAAAACAAGGTAATCAACACATTCATCTGCAACACGCCAGGGGACAGCTTCAATGGCACAGCTCACACTACCGCCGGACATCAAAAAAACGGTCAAAGCGGCACTGAAGGAAGACATCGGCAAAGGCGATGTGACCGCCGCACTGATTCCGCCAGATGCCCGCGCCAGTGCCACCGTGATCACACGCGAGACGGCGATACTGTGCGGTCGCGAATGGTTCAACGAAACCATGCTGCAACTCAGCGACGACATCACGATCAGCTGGCAGGCGCACGACGGCGATCTGATCAACGAAAACCAGACGCTCTGTACCCTCCACGGCCCAGCACGCGCGATCCTCAGTGCAGAACGGGTGGCCCTCAATTTTCTCCAACTGCTCTCCGGTGTCGCCACTGAGGCGCGTCGCTATGCCGACCGCATCAAAGGACTCAGCGCCGTGATCCGCGATACCCGCAAGACCATCCCCGGACTGCGCCTGGCGCAAAAATATGCGGTATGCTGCGGCGGCTGCGAAAATCACCGCATCGGACTTTATGACGGCGTGTTGATCAAAGAGAACCACATCCTCGCCTGTGGCTCGATTACCAAAGCGGTTGAACAGATCCGCGCCAAACACCCCAAAATGCCGATTGAAGTCGAGGTCGAAAATCTTGACGAGCTGCGCGAAGCGCTCGCAGCCAACGCCGACATCCTGCTGCTCGACAACTTTGATCGCGCCAACTTGCAGCGCGCGGTGATCCTCAACAAGGGACAGGCGAAACTGGAGGCCTCTGGCGGTGTCACCTTCAACGAGATCCGTACACTTGCCGAAAGTGGCATCGATTACATCGCCATTGGCGCGCTGACCAAGGACGTGCGCGCCATTGACCTGTCGTTGCGTTTCTCAAACGACTTATCGTAAGCAACGCGGCAACAACACTGATTTCAGGACCGTTAATCTGATAAAATCTGCCTCACTGTTTATTTTAAGGTTTTATTAAGGATTCCGATGCGCGCCTCAAAGTTCCTCTCCGCCACTCTCAAAGAGACCCCTGCCGACGCAGAGGTGATCAGTCATCAACTCATGCTGCGCGCGGGGATGATCCGCAAGCTCGCCAGCGGCCTCTACAGCTGGCTGCCGCTCGGCCTGCGAGTATTGCGCAAGGTGGAAAACATCGTGCGCGAAGAGATGAACC
>CALZIG010000052.1 GCA_945787585.1 uncultured Gammaproteobacteria bacterium
ACTAACTGGTTCGCCTGGCGCCAGAAAAATACTTCAGACAGATCACGAAAATACCAGCCATTAGCCACAATGCCATGTACATTTGGCAGACTACCCGTCAGCATCGTCGCCTGAGCGGTACAGGTCAGCGCAGGGAAGACCCCTTCCAGTTGCGCCATAAATCCCTTATCCACAAGACTATTCAAACAGGGCGTATGCTTGCCAAGCAATGACGGCGTTAATCCGACGACATTAATCACGACTAATGGTTTCATGCTAATAACCCTCGTGTGCTCATCTGTTGTTCAACCCAGTTCAGCTCTGCCACAATGCCATTAATTAATCCATCATCACTGTCTACTCCAATTGCCGGTGGCAACACCTGCCAGGTGTAGGTTTCAACCTCCAGGTGGGGCCGAAAGTCAGGCGTGGCAGCGATAAAGTCTAATACCATACCAACCGCATCATGCGTCGTGCGGAGAACCCCGTCAGCGATAGAGGCCTGTTGCAACGGGAGATGAAAATGAACACGCCACGGATGAACTGTCGGCAAACCAACCTCAAGCGCGTCGATCAGATCGCTCGCTCCCACTACTTCACCCGCATCATTCAGCGTTCTTACCTGATGCAGATAACGCGGTTCAACAAATGCCGTTAACGCCTCAATGGCCTGCGTTGTGTTGGGTGATGGCACATGCAGCGCACTGGAGAGCTGAACCTTACCCACCACAATCCCTGCATCCACGATTTTCGACAGCGATTCCGCCACATCTTCAAACATCACTGCCTGATGACAGACATCAAAACAGATACCCAGATGAGCATCGATCCATGCTCGCGGAAAACCCAACCGTTGTCGTCCCTGCTCCAGCGCATTCACAAAAAAGTTGATCACCTGATCACTACGTTCCAGCACACATCCTGGTTCCATTTCGAGACAGAGGCGAATCTGTTTCCCTGTTTCCTGATAACATTGAGCAAGCGCCTCACTCACGCGTAATAAATGCTCCACCGCCTGCTGTTGATGCAGCTCAGACCAGCCAGGCGCATCACCCAACGGCAGCGTTGAAATAGTCCCTTCAGTCACCCCCTCAGGCAGACAGCTCGCCAGGATCGATGCCAGTTCGAGTGTGTAATCATAACGGGCAGGTTGACTCCAGTCCGGTTGATAGACAGCAGACTTAACCTGCTGCTGATGAAAATCACCAAAGGGAAAACCGTTAAGCGTAATAAGATCGATACTGCACTGGTCAAGTTGATGGTGAAATTCTTTTATCGTCGCCAACGATGCCTGTAATTCACTCGCTGCCCGATGGGAGAGCCATAAACCGCTATTCATTCGCGGTAAATCACGCTGGTTGCGCACTGCATCCAGGTACTGTTGTAGATTGCCGTTCACTGCTGCAAGCGACTCGCCTGGATGGACGTTACTACAATACCCGAGCGCCGAACGGGGATAGTGCAACAGGGCTATCCCTCCACTCGTGGAGTCTGCCCGCGTAGAACCGAATTCTCTTCCCACACGGTGCGCTGATCAACCTTCATTGCCGTCACTTCATCCATTGAGATACGCCCACTCTGCGCATAAAACTCAATCGGATTTCTAAACAGCACCAGATCAATATCGTCCTCTGAAAAACCGGCAACGCGCATCGCCTCACCCGTCTTCGGTACTTTCAGTGGATCACTACGTCCCCAGTCGGCGGCACTATTGACCATCATTTTCTCGGTGCCGTATTGCTGTAACAGCGCAACCATTCTTGCTTCCGACATTTTGGTATCAGGGTAGATCGAGTGGGCACGCCAGCAGCCTGTCTCCAGCACCAGCGGCAATGTTTGTTCATTGAGGTGGTCCATAATCACCAGTGATTCATCGATACCACACTCTTTGACCAGTGCAAGCGAGCGTTCTGTGCTGCGTAGCTTGTCACGATGCGAGGTATGAATCATCACGGGTAATTCGTGCTCTTTGGCCAGCTCGAGTTGCTCGGCAAAAAAACGTTCTTCGTTATCGGTGATATCGTCAAAACCTATTTCACCCACCGCGACGACCGCATCTTTTTCCAGATAACGCGGCATGATCTTCATCACCGCCTCTGCCAGCGCCACATCGTTGGCCTCTTTGGGATTCAAGCCAATGGTACAGTAATGATGCACGCCAAACTGACTGGCACGAAAACGTTCCCAGCCGATCAAGCCATCAAAGTAATCGATAAAACTCCCCGCCTGAGTGCGTGGCTGCCCTGTCCAGAAAGCGGGTTCTACCACCCCCAGGATGCCTGCTGCCGCCATGTTTTCATAATCATCCGTGGTGCGGGACATCATGTGGATGTGTGGATCAAAATATCGCATCGTCTACCTACCTATCGCTTTAGCGCCTGTGAAAATTCAGGCGTCATTTCCTTTGTATTTTCCGATACAGCCATGCTTTCAAGCAGTGGCTTAAACTCAGGCCGATCACCCGCAACTGCGGCCAATGCCTCGTAGGCATAATAACGCTGCGCGGAGTCTTCACTCTCCAGTGCCGCCAGCACCATTCCCTCTGCCCGCTCACTTGCATATGGCATCAACGCTAGCCATATATCTGCTGGTATCGCACGGTCTGCATCGCGTCGTTCATCAATATAGTCTTCACACATGGCTGAAAGCTCGCGATTGGCGCGCTGCTTGAGTCCGGTGATACTTGACACACCGGCACCATTAAACAGCGCCTTCAATACCAGTTGATTAAACTCGTAATCACTATAATACATTGCCGGGTAAAGATTAGAATGGGCAATGGTCGCAAACAATAACAGACTATTGATCCGTGCCGCCATCAAGGCCAGTGGCTTTAAATTTTCGCGGTACTGAAATAGCATCAAACCTCGCATGATCGCGCCACGCTCACGCTCATCGCCCATGCGATAACATCGCTCAACCAGCGCGCACTGATCCACGGCTGGCACCAGTAACTGTGCCTGTATTAACAACGCAACACGCGCAACATCAGCCACTTCCCATTCACTGAGATCAAGCTCGACTTGCCCCAGCTCAGGAAGCTCAATCACTATGCAGCCATTTTCACTCTCATAAGAGCACCGCTGCGTACCCACTTTGCGTCGCGCGCGGGCCAGTAATCGTGGTAACAACTCATCAAGCTCGTCAGGTGACGCCTTCTTCAGTTGCATCAGTGAGTCACGCAACCAGGCGCTACCATCAGTGTGGCAGTGTTCGATTAAGTGTTCATTCAACCGCGCTAAGCAATCATTCATCTGCTGCCCCTTACCCACTCGCTTCTATCTCAAACTATTACGTCATATAAATCTTCCGTGCCAGCAATCTACCAGGCACCAATAGCATTAATATAATAACACCGCTCCACCACAGGCCGTTCGCAAAAACCAGCATCGCATCGAATAGGATTATCCCCAGCAGAAGTCGTTTCATCATCGACTGCGTCGATTCAGCAGAAAAATCTTTGCTCAAACGATAAAGAGACCATAACAGGAACAGCGCACCACCCATAAAGGGGATCAGCATCCACCACTGATCCAGCAAGCCGACTACCATCAGTACCACCACCAATAACAGACTCGCAATAATTCCAATCGCACAATATGCGATTGAACGCTGTTCAGCACTCCCTGCTGTAATGCTACTAGCGGTTTCAATCTTGCTCAAAAATGTTAATCCGACGATATAACAAAACAATGGGAGTGGCAGCAATAGAAAAAGTGGCGAAGATAAAAATGGGGCGAACCCCAACAGCCAGTTAAGGTAGCGACACAGGCCCATGACATATGGACCAGCATCGCCATGCTTCGCCTTAGCGTTGTAGAGCACGATCGATATCGCCAGCAAAATAGAGATTCCCAGCGCAAGCATCCCCAGCAAAGATGCCGCAATAAGCCCTACCAACAACAGCGACCATCCGAGCTGCCACCCTCGGCGCAATGCAATACGTCCGGATGCCAGTGGGCGTGCAGGCCGCTCACGGCGATCTTCTGCGATGTCATAGCAGTCGTTGAGTACCATCCCGGCACTATAAAGAGAGGCAGATGTCATCAGTAATAAAGAGAGCACTTCCCAGCAGAAACCACCCTGCCCACCAATAAAGTAGGCCGCAAGAATATTCGAGAAGGCACTAAATAGTGCGGGAAGTCGTATTAGTCGGAAGTAATCAAGCATCGCAGCCATCGTTTGTTCTGATCACCCGCATATCAGAAGGCACTATTTGATGCAGTCTCCAATGCGATCTTTTCCGCCTCATCATCTGCAATGTTCTGTGGCGGCGACTTGAAATAGAAGGGAGTAATATCAACTGGGCCACCCAGCCCCCTTTTCTTTGCCGCGGCGACAAAACGAACCACATCCATCACCACACCGGCACTATTGGGTGAATCACTCACCTTTATTTTGCACTCGATCTCAAGTGGAGTGCCGCCAAAGGCAGTACCCGATAAATTAATGTAGGCTACTTTTTGATCACCCAGAAACTGAATGTAATCCGTCGGAGAAATATGTACCTGCGAATCTGCAACAGCGGGGATTTCATGTTGCACCGAGGAAGCCTTCGATTTCTTTTTTGAGTGAAGCCGCTCAGACTCCAGCATATTGCGAAAATCCATATTGCCGCCAAAGTTGAGCTGATAGGTTGAATCGACCTCACCGCCGCGTTGTTCGAATAACCTCGCCAATGCGCGATGGATAATCGTCGCGCCAATTTGCGACTTCACATCATCGCCGGCACAAGGCACGCCTGCCTCTGAGAAGCGCTGCGCCCAATCAGGATTCGAGACAATAAACGACGGAATGGCATTTACGAAACCGATGTTATGCGCAAGACACATTTCAGCCCAGAACTGACTCGCCTCATCCGATCCGACAGGCAGATAATTGACCAGCACATCAGGTCGGGTGGACGATAGTATTTCGTTAACCGCATCCGCAGTGCCATCAACGACGTTAACTACATCCTTATACACGGCACCAATACCATCCAGCACTGGCGCCGCACTGACGCGACACGAACCAGCCGCCATCGAATCGACCAATTTCGTTGTATTATTTTTGCCCGCAAAAAGGGCTTCATTTAACGGTTTACCTACTTTATCTTGATCAACATCGAATGCAGCCACAAATTCAAGATCAGACGCCGAATAACCACAGACATCTTTTATGATAAGACCCGATGCATCCGGATTCAGCGTGTAATATGCAACACCCTGCACCAGTGAACTCGCGCAATTCCCAACGCCGACTAACGCTACTTTTATCATTTAAACCCCACCGAAACGGATGTTTTGAGAACATAAAATCAATAAAAACGACTGTAACATATTAGAATGCTGCCATTAATAAGCGCTGCCATGCTGATCACTTTCCGATGATATTGCCGGAGAGGCTTGGGGTTATCCTTAAATGCAGCCAATAAAAAACCCCCGGCGCTGTCGCACCGAGGGTTTTGTATTTGGCGTCCCCAAGGGGAGGCGATAGATGGCCTGTTTTTGTAGTGTACCAAAGGCACACACGTAACGTTGCTTGTGAATTCAATGAAACACCATAATAAACAGCTATTTACAACCATACAACACCCAAGCCTCTCTTCATGTGCCACCATTTGTATACACTTGCAAGCGCGATGTTATTTGTAAAAAGAGGTTTATCAGGCATTCAAAGAAAAAATATTTCTTTGCATTAATTGTGATAGTAATTGTTGAATACACTCGTCAGGCGAATGCTTTCCTGTGTCTAAAACTATTTCAGGGGATAATGGTTCTTCATAGGGAGAAGAGATACCGGTGAATTCAGGGATATCACCGGCTCGCGCACTCAGATAAAGCCCTTTGGCATCTCTCTGTTCGCAGATACTCAAATCACATTTACAGTATACTTCGATAAAGTCTCCTTTTTCAAAGAGATCTCTAACGCGATCTCGATCTGATCGTATCGGTGAAATAACAGCCGTTAGTGTAATTAAGCCAGCATCGCTTACTAGTTTTGTCACTTCACCGATTCTTCGGATATTTTCAGTGCGATCTGCGATGCTGTACCCAAGATCTTTGCACAGTCCTTGCCTTATACTATCACCATCGATGATATAGGCCCTACAACCTAACGCTTGGAGTTGTTCTTTCAGTAAACAGGAAAGCGTCGATTTTCCTGAGCCAGATAGCCCTGTGAACCAGATCCCAACTGACTTATGTCTGTTTAGTGTTTCCATGCGTTCGCGTGTAACCGTATCGAGTGGCTCTCTATTCATTACTACTTCGTTTTATAGTTCATTCGATCCTAGACTGGGCTTCTCCCTGTACCGAAATGCTTATTATATAACGCTTTTCCTCCAAAAATCACAGCCTCGTGCGATACCACGAAACAGCCATAACGGAAGCTATGCAAACTATCGCCCTATGAAGGGAATTTCAATTTGATCACTCAGATGTTCCCTTCGTTTATTTCCCCTGCGGGCGCTTTCTCCAGCTTTCTGGAATAACGCATGAACCAGGCATTAATACAAACCTATGCCATCCAAGAACTATATGCTTATGCGGCGATGGTAAATATCTATGACAAACTGCTGTTCCTCTCTCTCTTGGGGGTGAGATACTGCCATTTAGGAGTTATAGTCAGGTATTTTCCTAGCAAATGGAGAAGGAGGATCAATAGCTTTTTCTAACAATTGGTACACTCCATAGCGGCAAGTCACTGCGTGCTCCACCAGGGCCAATATTATCTAAACAACTACTTTACAAACTAGTGTATCTTTAAAGCGCACGCCCCTAATAAGATCAGGAGAACAATGCGACGTGTGTGACTTAGATTTAAGCTGTAGTTACTTAAAACCCTCCGTAAAATTCGAGCCCCTAATCTGGCGGTGGTACGCATGGACTCACTTGGTCTCCCCTATGTCCGCTGGGTTTGTGATGCAACACAGGTATTTAAAGATCTTAGACTCATTTCTAAAAGCACCGAAAGTCCATTCCCAAGCCATATCCAATCCAGCTTTAATCGGTGGGCCGTTTATGGATTTTCCTGAAAACTGTCTCGACGCTGTCGAACAGTTAATTCAACAAACTCATCAAGACTGCGCCCATTTGCTAGAACTTGCGAACAAATTCTCAGATATACAAGAACATCTTTCAAATCACGTTCATGGTGAATCACTACAAACCCAATATGAAAATTTACCTCCCTCCCTTCACGGCCTAGTTGAACTCAACTACGACATCAATAACCACAGCTATTGTCGATTGATCGAACCCTTGGTTTACTTGCGTCACTACGATGAAACCGCACAATCTATGGCGATATCACCACTTAATAGTGATGGCCGACCTTTCACTTTGAGCACGCCACGCATTGATGAACCAGAGGATAATTCCCATATCCATTTACGCATCCCTTTCCGCAGCCATCTATGGGATGGGTTATTTGCAATGCGAACACAAGCTGCAGATATGAACGTACTGGGAAAAGACTACGGCCTTAATCCAGAAACCATACGCGGATTAACGCAGTTTTTAACAAATGAACCCATTCCCACACCAAGTGATAGCGTTTATTTAGGTCAAGGAGTTAGAGTCCGATATTTTGGACATGCATGTATATTGCTTCAAACTTCCGCATGCACCGTGCTGATTGATCCGCTTATCAGCTACGATATCCAAACAGACTCACGCTTCAGTTATACCGACCTGCCAGATCAAATTGATTTAATTCTGGTTACCCATGCCCATAAAGATCATATACTCCTTGAAACACTCATACAGCTGCGTCATAAAACTAAGAAGATCATTGTCCCAGCAAATAACCGCAGCAGTCCGGCCGACCCGTCACTAAAACTGGCTCTAAATGCCATCGGTTTTGAGCAAGTTGAAGAGGCAACATGTTTGCAACGACTCCCAATCACGGAAGGCGAAGTTCTCTGTCTCCCATTTTTCGGTGAGCACGGTGATTTGGATGTTGACACCAAGCTTAGCTACCGTATTCGGTTTGGAGAAATCAACATTCTTTTTTTTGCGGACTCTAGAATCATCGATGATCGAGTCTACTCCGATCTGGTTCCCCTGATCGGTGACGTCGAGATGATGTTTATTGGACTCGCTAGCCAAGGAGCCCCTATGAGTTGGCTGTATGGTCCTTATCTCACGCAAACCATCAACAGAAACGACGATAATAACCGCAGTTTGTCTGCCTCCGATGCTAACCATGCGATAAAATGCACGTCTATATTCAAACCAAAGCAGGCTCATATCTATGCCATGGGTAGAGAACCATGGCTGCAATTTATCATGGCCCAGAACGATCAAAACCAACACCAAGAAAATATTGAGGTTGAAAAGTACTTGAGCTGGTGTCGCCATCAAGACATAGAATCTAAGCTACTATACATGAGGCAACAATGGGAATTGATTCCGAAGTAAGTAAATCAACGGTATTATCTGTATTCAACGAACTAGCGCATGAACACCCTAATCGTATCGCTCTGGAAGACCTTCAGGGAACGCTAACCTACCGTGAACTAAGTACGCAAAGTAATAACCTTGCAAACTATCTGCTGTCAGAAAGCAATAACTTCGACACATGTGCTTCTCCCAAAATAGCATTTTGCATGCAGAACCCACGTCACATGATTGTGGCAATGCTATCAATATTAAAAGCCGGCGCAGCATTTGTGCCTCTCGATATCGAGGCCCCCGAGAAGCGTCAACTACACATCATACAAGATGCTAACGTAACGCTATTGCTCACAGACACCATACTCCCTTGGGAGCCAACATGCTCAACACTCAACCTTACTGAGCTACCCCTCCCCTCACATTATCCAGGTGTAAACGAACGACAATTCCTCCTCAATCGCTCAGACCTCGCCTACATCATCTATACATCAGGTTCCACCGGTGAACCCAAAGGCGTGATGATTGAACACACAGGATTACTTAACCTGGCTATGGAGCAGATACGCCTTTTTGGTATCAATTCCAATGATCGCATCATGCAATTCGCAGCACCCCAGGTTGATGCAGCCGTAGCAGAATGGTTTCAAGCACTGACATCAGGTGCTTGTTTGTGCTTATTATCCAAACAGGCCAATGAAAGCCGTACCCTGGCATTGCTAAAAGTCGCCCCGGTTTTAAAGCCAAGCGTCATTACTTTACCCCCAAGTGTTGTATCATCCTTACCTGAAGATGCATTACCCTCTATCAAAACTCTGATCCTCGCTGGTGAACCCGTACCAGAAAAAATACTGGTCACTTGGCGTGACCGCGCTCAACTTTTCAATGCCTATGGCCCAACAGAAGCAACCGTTTGCACAACCATCCATCGATTCAACAACAGTTCACGCTGCAATCAAATCGGTAAAGCTATCGCTGGCATCAACACGTTAGTATTGAACGAACGAAAGGAACTAGTTGCAGCCAACGAAACCGGAGAGCTCTACATATCCGGTTTAGGGTTAGCTAAAGCATATTGCAATGACTCTATACTCACTGACGAAAAATTTTTAAATACCATTGTCCCTGGTCAGCGATATTATCGCAGTGGAGACAAGGTGCGTTTACTCGATAATGGTGAACTGGAATATATTGGACGTACAGATCATCAGCTGAAAATTGGTGGGTTTCGCATTGATCCTAGTGAAATTGAAGCAATGCTATGCAAACATGACGATATAACACAAGCCGTGGTTGGATTAGGTAAAAACTCAGGATTGCTGGAAGCACACATCATATCTCTACGAGATATCGCCGAAAAAGATTTATCCTTCTTCCTTTCTGAGTATTTGCCAGACTACATGCTACCCAAATCAATTAGACAGCATGAAAGTTTCCCAACCACAGCTTGGGGGAAAATTGATCGCTCCCATTTGTTATCTTCCAGCTCAGAAAAAGAAAGAATCGAAAATGAAACGACTGATGATGCGATAAACCTCTTACTCACTATCTTCAACACCCTACTCCCCGACGATGAAATCAATGCTGACGATGACTTTTTCGCCTTAGGCGGAGACTCTATCCTTGCAATTCAATTGGTTGTTGAAGCGGAAAAAAAGGGGCTAGTTATAGATATTGGTGATATCTTTGATTTTCCAAACGCCAATACCCTCGCCTTGAAAGCCAAGCCCATCCCATCTAAAAGTAATACTAAAATACATACCAAAGGCAACAAAGAAAAGAGCCACGTCACTCCAATCATGCACTGGTTCTATGAACAAAAAATAGAGAATCCAAACTACTATAACCAAACCGTTCTCCTAGAGCCTCATCAACCTTTAACATGTGATCTACTTGAAAATTTCTTACATTACATTTTCCAAACCCACCCAACCCTAACGATGCGTAGCAAGATTAATGATCTTGGTGTTTGGTCTCACGAGCTTCACCAAAATACTATCAACAACTCCCTCTTAATCCGGAGCAATAGTCTCGATCAAATCAGCGAGGCTGATCACTGCACTTATATCCTCGATGCAACAGAAATACTCCAGCGAGAATTGTGTATAGAACGCGGCCCAGTCATGGGTGCTATGATTTTTTCGGCTAAAAGCCGGGCAAAGTATATATTCATCGCCATTAATCATTTGCACGTCGACACCGTATCCTGGCGAATTATGTTGGATGACCTCCAGGTGTTATACGAGCAATACCAAAACAATCAACCCTTAAGTCTATTGCCAGAACAAACCAGCTACTTTGAATGGGCAGAGCAATTGGAGAGCTACGCCCAGACATCAGATATGCTGACGGCAGCACAATGGTGGTCCAACCATTTACCCGATGAAATACAGAACTTACCCGCAGATAAACCAGGCGGAGTCAATGACAATGTTTCGAATAGTATATGTGCCATCAACTTAGATACCGAATATACGCAACGGCTAGTCAAAGAAGTCCCCAAAGCACTCAATACACACATACATGAGATATTGGTTTCTGCTCTATTTCTTTCCTATCGTCAATGGAGTGGCCAGTTCTCACTATTGTTACATATGGAAGGACACGGCCGAGAGCCAATTATTAAAGAAGCCAATATTAGCCGGACTGTCGGCTGGTTTACATCATTGTTTCCGTTACACCTTTCAATACCTTCTGAAAAGCTTTCTTTACGAGATACGCTACTGGCCATAAAAGAGCTCATCCGCAGCTTGCCACAAAAAGGGGTTAGTTACGGTATAGCGCGCTATCTGCAGAATTCGAATGCCCACGGCGATCAGCTCATTAGCAAACCTTTGCCTCAAATTTCGTTTAACTATATGGGGCGCTCGGAAGCAACAATTGATAACCACCAGTTATTTTCATTTAGCTCACTTGATCGAGGAGCTTATATTGCAGCAGAAAACCATCGTCAACATCTAATAGATATTTCAGGCGAGATCAGCAACGGAAGCTTAAGCTTAGATTTCATCTATAGCGCCCACCACTTTTCCCAAGCCCACATACAGAAATGGACATCGCTGTTCAAAACCAACTTGGAACGCATAATCGACTTCTGTTGTAATTCAGATCAATGTACCTATTCCCCAAGTGACTTAAATTCCCCAGAAATTGCCCAATCAGAGTTAGATTATCACTTCAGTCACACCAATAACTTGGTTGCACTCTACCCACTCACACCGATGCAATCAGGATTTTTACTCCACCATCTCAAATCACCAGACGATGATACCTACGTTGTTCAGAGTGCTATGAAGTATCGGGGGAAAATTGATCAGGAGGCTTTCAAACAAGCCTGGCAAGCACTCGCTCAACACCATGCAATCTTTCGCAAGGGAATTATCTGGTCAAATGTTTTTCAGCCTCTTCAGTTTGAGCTTTCAGAAATTAATCATCCTTTAACAATCCAAACTGTCCCTGCTGACACTTCCATAGAAGCATATATCAAAACTGTTTTGCATCAGGAACGTCGTTTAGGGTTCAACTTAAATACTCCGCCTTTATCGAGATTACATCTACTGCAAGGTAGTAATGATGAAAACTATCTACTATGGACGCATCACCATATCATCCTGGATGGTGGTAGCGATGGACTAATATGGGGTGACTTCTGGAAATCCTACAACCAAATTAAAAACCATAAACCTGTATCACTTAATCCTACTCCACCCTTTCAAGGGTATGTCAAATGGGCAAGCCAGCAACCTCTATATCAATCTGCATGGCTCGAATACTTAGATAACTACAAAAAATGGCGTCTATCACAGGCGATAACTGATAGTAACGGGCGTGATGAGCAACCGGTAATAATAACCCCGGCACTCCCCGATCTCCATAGGCAAATAATCAACCGCTGCAAGCAGTGGGGTATAACACCTCACTCATTTTTTCATGGTACCTGGTCATTATTACTTCACATCCTAAGTCAGCAGGATGACGTCCTCCACGGCGTGACCCTATCCGGGAGAACTGTTCGTTTCCCCAACATAGAGGATATGAGTGGGCTATTCATTAATACTTTACCTATACGCACCCGTGTTAATGCCAGCAGCACACCTGATAACTACTTCAAAAATATACAAAAAACGTTGGCATTTTTGAACACGCATTGCACAGCACCTTTAAGCAAAATCCAAAGTTGGTTGGGCTTGGATGCTGGACAACGACTCTTCGACACGGTTCTGGTCTTTGAAAACTATGATTTCATACCTAAACATCAGGCATTGACTCAGGGTGTATCTTGGCAACGTTGTTATGCGATAGAGAAAAGCGAATATCCACTAACGGTATCTGTCTTTGTCAAAGAGAGGCTTAGAATAGAAATGCTATTTAATGACAATAGTATGTGTAAATCTACAGTACAAAGCCTAGCCGATTACTACCTTAAGCTTATTACCGAAACAATCAACCCCACCCATAGAACACTTGGGGATATTTTAGCCACATGTCATAAACAGGTATTAAAGCCAGTATGGAACAACAACCATCGCCACAAGCAGTATGTATCCCCCAAAGGCATCCATAATTTAATGATTGAGGAAATGCGTAAGCACCTCCACAACACTGCTGTCCGCTATCGTGACACAGCCCTCACCTATCACGATGTTCTGGAACAAGCTCAATATTTCTCAAAGTATTTACAACATCAAGGGGTAATGGAAAATTCATGTGTCGCCCTATGTTTTTCTCGTTCACCCGCCTTTGCAATCTGCCAATTAGCCGTATTAATGGCGGGAGCAACATTTCTCCCCATTGATCCTGCCAATCCGGTAAAACGTATTGTCTATATGCTCAGCCAGAGTAAAGCCCAAACCTTGATATGCACTCAAGCATTCAAATCGATTAACGAAATGATCGATATTCAGACAATTGTACTTTCTGGAGACAGCGAAAACCCAAAATTTAACGACGCGCAAGTACTTTCAGCTTCCCCTTCAAGTATAATTAAAACACCAAGC
>CALZIG010000053.1 GCA_945787585.1 uncultured Gammaproteobacteria bacterium
CGATATCGAGCGCGCGCATCACGCGGCGAATCACACGGTACTGATCATCGCTATCGAGGATCTGAAAGGTTTCGGGCAGACCAGCATCTTTCCAGTGGGCGCGCAGCAGGCGGTGGGCAAGGCCGTGAAAGGTACCGACCCACATGCCACGCGCCGGCATCGCCAGCAGCTCTTCAATGCGACCACGCATCTCGGCCGCCGCCTTGTTGGTAAAGGTGACGGCGAGAATGCCAAACGGTGATGCCCCCTCGGCCTGTAACAGCCATGCAATGCGGTGCACCAGCACACGGGTTTTGCCGCTACCGGCACCGGCCAGCACCAGCATGTTGCCCGGCGGGGCGGCCACCGCCTCGCGCTGCGCATCGTTCAGGGGGTCAATTATATAGGTTACATCCATGGAGGGAGATCTTAGAGCCTATGCGTTGCGTTTGCCAATGGTGTCGATTGAGATGGTGACGTCACCATTTTCATCTGCCGCAGTGGTCGGTGCCGCGAAAATGGCCGCTGTCATATCGCAGTTATCGGTAATCGCGCCCGTGAGATCGGCATCCACCAGCTTCGCATGCGATAGATTCGCGCCGGTGAGATTCGCCATGCGCAGGTCTGCGTTGGAGAGGTCAGCATAACTGAGGTTGGCCTCGCGCAGGTCCATCTGAATCATGTTGGCCTCTTTGAGGACTGCATTCGAGATGTCGAGCCCCCTGAAGCTATCACCGTCGTGTGAAAAGAGCTTAGTGAAACCTTTTTTGTCGTAGATATGGATCATCGCCGTACCGCGTTATAGATAGAGTGTCTGGGCAGAGATGATACCTGTTTTTGCTGCGGGCTGCTGCAACTGCAATCTGCTAGTGGCTTAAAACATCAACCATTACAAAGGGTTGATAAAATCGAGGCCAACATGACCACATTTTTGCCCAGCGATTAGACAGCCGCTATTGAGCGCCTCATCAAGCGCTAAGCCTTTGATCAGACTATCAATAATCGCAGCATTAAAGGTATCGCCCGCACCCAGGGTATCGACAACTTTTGCGGGCGGACAGGGCGATGAGTGGGAAAGCTTGCCATTCGGGTCAATCCCAAAGGCACCACTATCACCCCACGCACAGATTATCCGCTTTTCTGGAAACTGCTGATGCATCCGCTTTAAAAACTGTTGCGCTGCATTATCACAACCATCCTCCTGTTTTAAAACATAATTTTTAGAAAACAAGAGCGTATCCACATATTTATAGAGAACCTCAATATTTGGGCGATCTTTTTCAATTTCAAGCGAGCAGGGCAGTGTGGGGTAGTTTTCAACCACATGAGCCAGCATCTTGCGAGTTTCGTCCACATTGCGCCCCTCAAAATGGAGCCAGTCGTAGCGTGACAGGTCAATACGGGCAAAATCATCGAAGCTAAATTCTGGCAGATCGCGATAGTGGATGATGGTACGCGAGCCATTATCGAGGTTCTGGGCAATGTACGATGTCGGTACCTTGCCCTTTTTTTCAATTCGGCAATGGCTTGTATCTATTTGATATTGTTTGAGATCATCGACAATTCGAAAGCCATCGGGTTCATTTGACAGCACCCCGGCCCAATCACAGCGGTGGCCCATCTGCGATAGCACGACCAGCGTATTGGTCGCGTTACCACCACGACAGATGCGCTGTGAAGTAGCGCGCACCTCGGCATCTTCAGCGGGATAACCATCCACACTATTAATGATATCGAGAGTCCCGATACCAACGCTGAGAATGCACGCCATGATGGTAGATTAGTGGGGTGTTTTTGCTGCCCGAGGCTCAGGTTCTATTTCAACGTCCGCGTCCAACGTGGCATCCAGCTCTTTTAAAGGATCCTGGGGACCGGGACCATGGCTACGCATCACCGCCATCGGTATCAATAAAACATTAAATAGATCAATGACGAGCCAGGCGAGCAGTGCATAAACAAAGGCCATCGCACCCGCATCTTGAAACATAAATAGAAAAGCACAGGTGGCCAGCGCCCACATGTAAACTATTGAATATGGAGCTAAAAACCATGGATTGGCGCAAAGACGGGCATTGCACTGCTCACAGTGCGTCTCACGCCAGTAGCACAGCCGGAGTTTAGCTGCGGGGGAAATACCAGGCTGCTCACACTTTGGGCACGGAAATTTCATTTGTGCAGCTCCCAACAAAACGCGTAGAAAAAAGGGCATTATAGCATTCAGCTTCCCCCCGCCAACCTTTCTCATGGATTCCATTCACCCAGCCAGAATAAGCGTGTTAAAATTTACGATCAATCAATACATAAACTGATAACCCGAATAAAATGATAACGTTACGAAAAAAACACCTATTGCTGCTGCTAACAGTAGCGCTTTTAACCGGTTGCGATGGCAATACGCCACTGATGGATGAGGTACAAAATGGCGAACTCGAGAAGGCCAGAGTACTGATCGAAAACGTTGGCGATATTAATGAGCGTAATAACTACGGCTGGACAGTGCTGATGCACGCCGCACGCCTCGGCGATGTAGAGCTGTTAAAGCTACTGGTCGAAAACGGGGCCGATGTGAATGCACAGGATCAAGATGACTGGTCTGCATTAATGCGTGCATCACTCAAAGGCCACACGGAAGCGGTGCGTTATCTGCTCAGCCAGGGCGCGAATGTCAGTTTCAAAGACAATACCAATTCCACCGCACTCCATTGGGCGGCACTACGTGGCCATAAAGACGTGGTGTTATTGCTGCTCGATGCCGGTGCGGATTTTACAGTCGTCAATGATCGTCGCTGGACACCGATGAAAGCCGCTGGCACCGAAGGTGAAAACGATATTATTATGCTGTTAAAACGGTACGGGGCAGAAGAGTAGACTGGCCACTTTAAACAGACCGCTACGCCCCGATATGCACGATGATGTTGCGCTGCATATCGGTACGGCGATGTTCCCATAAAAAGATTCCCTGCCAGGTACCGAGGGTCAGACGGCCATCAACGAACGGCACAGCGACAGAGGATGCGGTCAACGTCGATTTAATATGTGACGGCATATCATCTGGCCCTTCGTTGGTGTGGGTGTAAATTTGATCATTTTCACTCACAAGGCGGTTCAACCACAGCTCCAGATCACGCGCTGCTGACGGATCGGCATTCTCCTGCACCAGCAGACTCGCCGACGTATGTTTGATAAACAGCGTACACAACCCCTCGCGCAAGCCACTTTCATTCACCACCGCAGCAACCTCAGCGGTAATTTCATGCAGACCCTGTCGTGTCGCGTTAATGGATAGTTGGCTGATCATGGTACAATTTCCTTCTTATTTATTTTACCGTCACGCATATCATTAAATGAATGATGACGGAATTTATTATAACGCGCTAGCGCCGGCATCATTCAAAATTGATAATAGAATAAGCGCTACTGAGGCCGGTCCAAATTGTGAATCGTTCGATGCTTTTAAAAAAACTATCTTGTGCGCTGGCACTGACCATCACCTCGACAGTGGTCTTTGCCACTGAGCCATCAGCCAAACATCATGCAAGCAAAGCTCAGGACTGCAAGGCGTGCCACACCAGTGGCGATAATTTTAAGCCGGTCGAAATCAACGCCAGCTGTCAGCAGTGCCACGAAGGAGTGCCGGGCGAGGGCAGACTGCTTGCAGCGATGAAGCAAGCACCCCAAACTCGTAGCGACGACGACAATGACAGTGGCATGACGCCACCACAGTACTACGAAACCAGCAAGTTCGGTGACACTCCCCACGAAATGGTGCTGATACCCGCCGGTGAGTTCATCATGGGCAGCGACAACCGCCTCTCCGATGAGGGACCGCAGCACAACGTAACACTCAATGCCTATCTGATCGACAAGTTTGAGGTCACCAATCTGCAATATAAAAAGTATATCGACGAGGCGGGCCGGCGCGCGCCGTCACATTTTGATCAACGCGCATTCCCCAAAGGTAAGGCCGACCATCCGGTCACCTTTGTCTCATGGTTCGATGCCAAAAAATATTGTGCGTGGGCCGACAAGCGATTGCCGACCGAGCAGGAATGGGAGAAGGCTGCGCGCGGCACCGATGGACGTATCTTCCCCTGGGGCAATACCTTTGCTATCGAAATGGCCAATACACCGGTACGTTGGGAGACGATTAAAAAAGAAGGTGATACTTCACCCGTCGGCGCCTTCAAGCGTGGCGTGAGTCCCTTTGGCCTGCACGACACCTCCGGCAATGTGTGGGAGTGGGTGGATGCGTGGTACAAACCACATCCCGGCAATGAAAAACCCTCTGAAAATTTCGGTGAGATCTATCGCGTATTAAAAGGGGGCTCATGGTGGGACTGCTCTTTTTATAAATGCGGTATCTCCGCACCGGTCTTCAATCGTAGCTTTTTCAATCCCCGCGTTAAAAACAGCAGTTTTGGTTTTCGTTGCGCCAACGACGTTGAATAACTATTTTTAAAGGGTGACCTAATGATCAGTAATAAAATGCGTAACGGAATGGTAACGATGTTGTCGCTGGTTGTAATGGCCGCATCAGCAGACAATACGCCAAACGACCAATCATCCCACAATACAAACGGGGAGGGCGATGCGATGGTACTGATTCCCGCCGGACCTTTTTTGATGGGCAGCGATGATGTCGATACGTCCGCGCGAGGCAAAGAGTACGGTTTCATCAAACCACTCTACATCGATGAACGCCCACAACGTGAAGTGACTCTCGATGCCTTTTATATCGATCGCTATGAGGTCTCCAACGAACTATTCAAAGAATTCGTCATCACACAAAATCGCAATGTTCCGCAAACCTGGAACAGCAACGGCTATCTGCTCGTTCGTCAAATCCTCAACATCGCCAATGATGAAATGCTACGCCGTCTCGCCGATGAGCGCATTAAACTCGATATGAATACGCAATCAGCTTCACGCGAAGCGATTTTAGACGCCGTCGAAAAACAGCAGCGCAGTCAGGATAACCTGCCTGTCTCTGGTGTTACGTGGGCCGAGGCAGACGCTTACTGCCAATGGCTGGGCAAACGTCTTCCCACTGAAATGGAATGGGAAAAAGCCGCGCGTGGCACCAACGGAAATGAATATCCGTGGGGTAATGAATGGCTCAAAGCGCACTCTAATTCCGGTGAAGGGGAGGGGTGGGCTCACGGCGTTTCACCAGTAGGCCATTATGTAAAAGGGCAATCCCCTTATGGCGTATTTGATATGGCCGGTAACGTGATGGAGTGGACCGCCGACTGGTACCAACGATATCCCGGTAATGAATACGAATCAAAAGATTACGGCGAGACTTTTAAAGTCGTACGCGGTGGCGGCTGGGGCGGCATGGGGCACTATGCTATCAATCACTTCAATCGCACCAGCTACCGCTTCTATCTACGGCCAGAATCGGCCTTTCCGGATCTTGGTTTTCGTTGTGCAAAAGTTGCGGCTTCAAAGTAAGCGGCCACGAGCAACCTTATTAAGTGATATAACAAAACCTAAACGGGTTACAGCAAAAAACTACTGCACCCGTTCAAGTGGTATTTTACTGTGTAAAGACAATTGTATCTGGTACCAAACCACCAGTGCTGATGATTTGATCTTCACTAATATCAGTTACAGGATCGACCACTATCACGCCAAAATCACTTTGGCTAGCTACCCAGAGTTTACCCAGTGCATCAACCTCAATATCGGCTATATTTTTTGCAAAGATATTAGCCACTGCTGTTGGATTAACATCCCCTGTTGTTGGATTAAAACTATAGAGCGTATTATCACTCCAGCCATTATAACCAACAAAATAACCCTTCGTTGCAGATACAATAGCTAGATCTGCTATGTTGCCATAGGGATGTGAACTAGTATCACCATCATCAACAATCATATTAATTTCATAGGTGTTGGGATCAAGCGTAATAATGCCACCATTATACTCGGCTGCAGTGAATGGAGGAAAACCTAAGCGCCCGGAACCCTGAATATAGATCTTTCCGGTAGCGGCTGAATAATGCATTTTTTCTGGGCTTGTGACCGGGAGGGGGATACCATTGATTACAGATTTTCCAGTAGCGATTTCGGTATCAGTTGCAATATCAATAACCGCCACATATGCCTGTTGTGGCGCCCAAGATGAATCAAGTGCTTGCATTGAAATAAAGAGCTTTCCATCCACAATAATACCTTTGTCCATATTAGGTACGCCATCACCATCATATGCGCCAAGGTCAATTTCACCGGTCTTAAAATCAGCAGCGGTTGTAGCACCAGGGTTAACGACCCACGCCTTGGCCTTGCCATAACGTAAGATATACGCTTTGCTATCTGATGCCACTACAAAATCATGTGGGTTACTGGAACCGACTTCACCACTGTCCAGTGTAGAATATTGCCAAATAGCAACACCAGGATTCTCAAGACTAAACTTGGTAATATTATCAGCGTTAAAACGCTCAATACGATAGATATTTTTGCCGTCTGTAGTCACAGTAATATCTGAAATTGTAGGACTAATGTCATTAACCACTGTTCTTGGCTGATCAACCGTAACAACACTTGTTGCGCCCGACGAGAAATCACTCGCTACAGTTGAAATTATCGCATGCCCTGAACTTGAAGGAAGCGGGTCAACAGTTTCAACGATATCTTCATCATGTTGACAACCATTAAGTAATGGCAGCACAGTCAGTGCTAGTAACACTATCGAAAACCTTTGTAGTATGTTCTTAGAATATTTGGAACTCATGATCTCTCCTGGGGTCATTAATATTTATACATCAATCTTAAGTGTGGAAAAAAATGCTCGTCCTGGTTGTGGGAAACCACGAAAGTCTTCAACTTCACGATCCGTCACATTATTGATTTCGAAGGTGATAGTCGCTCGATCAACCTTCCAACTAGCGCCTACATTTACAAAATTCTGATTTGGGGCCTTCAATATGTTGGGGCTGTCGTAATACATACCGCTTTGATAGAGGTGCTCCACGAATGGCGAAAATTTTCCGTGGCGATAACCTATTCGCGTGCTATAACTCCATTTAAACCGCCCAGGCAATTGCTTATTTTTAAATGTCGGATTATTTTGTTCATTTACCATGTTCTGAACTGTGGCATTGAAGTTGATACTAAACTTATTAACAAGATCTACTTGCAGGATATTTTCAATGCCAGTGATCTCGGCCTGGTCTATATTTTCAGACTTTCCAATACCTCGAGAATTAAACGTTCGCACGATGATATCTTTGACATCGCTGTAAAATAGCGATGTTTGCCATGAAAGATTACTTATATTTCTAAATGCATTAACAAGTTTAATATCAAAACCAATGTCAAAATTTATTCCAGTCTCACTTTTCAGCTCGCTATTACCGATAAACACCCCGCGATCACCCAACAGTTCATAGAAAGAAGGCTGGCGAGTATAGCGTCCAAGATTATTTTTTAGCGTTAACCAGTTATTACTAAAGTACTTCAAGCCAATTCGTGGGTTTACATAACTTCGGCTAACCCCTTCAGACAAAGTAATCGAGTCATTACTTCGAGTTACGCTAATCGCAGGATTAACCAAAAGCTTATCATTCAGTACAAAGAGTTTATCTTCAATACCAATGGTGGCCGAACGGCGCTTACTGTCGATGGTAATATTACGTCCAAGCAGGTCTGTTGGCTGATACTTTTCTTCGCCCAGTTCAACAATCAAACTGAGTTCCTGAAAGTCCAGGGGCAACTCTGTGTATGAACGAAATTTTATCGTGGTAGTAATATTTTGATCGTACTGCTGTCCAAGCCCTACACTACCATTACGGTCATCATATTCTTCAACTGTTTGTAAATACTCAAGCGTATTACTTAGATTAAACCCATAACTTCCAACATTGTTAGAGATCAATCGCAGTTGTGACTGCAGGCGTTCTACATCAAATCGAGTGTCAGCTGCTGGATGATTATTCCACACCGGAATTTTTTGTTGTTTTTCAAACCACTGGGCCATGAGATCAACGCGGCGGTCTTTATCCAGGTCATAACCAAACTTAAGTAAAATGTTGTTTTGTTTAAAATCGCTGTTATTACGCTTCTCTAAACTATCGTCATCAGGGTTTAAACGAGTTCCGTTATTGTTAGTAAACTCAAAATCATTATCACTACTAAAGCGCTCGGCCGAAAGAACATAATCTAGCCGCCCAGGTTTGGTCGTATAAAAGGCCGAATACTTCTGAGTATTGAAATCACCGTACCCAAGCGTGACGTTGCCCTTATCTTCGCCACCCCCCTTAAGCGTACGGATATTGATCGCGCCACCAATCGATGCACTTCCAAGGCTCGCGGGGGTAGAGCCACGATAGATTTCAACACGCTCTACATCTGACAGGCTGATGGTGCTGAGATCAAACCCACCCCCCGCAGCTCCGTTTAATAACAATCCATCGATAAAAATGAGCACCTGCTGGCTTGAGGCACCGCGTAGCGTTGCACTAGAAAAACTACCAAAACCACCACTTTTTCGAACCTGTATCCCACTCTGCTGCGCAATCGTGTCGGCCAGTGATGTAATGCGTGTGTCAAATTGGGCGCGAGTCAATGTTTGCGAAAAGCCAGTGTTCAGCTCCTCATCAACTTCACCTGTGACTACTGGCGTCGCTTCTGCTATTGCAGTCACCACAACGGCCTCAGCACGCACTGCTTCAGCTGCCATAATAATATCAGCGTATAGCAGGCTTCCGAGTAACAGTAAGCCAATATCAGTGAATCGCATCAAAATAAAAACATAGCAAGGCGTAACGTACATGACACACCGGCACATACGACGCAATTGGGTTTTTATGTTGCGGAAGGAAAAGTTACCAGTAACCAGTCCATGTTGCCCGCCGCAACATATCTTAAAACAATGACTTCAGGCCGGTCTCCGGGCTCACGAGTGGATCTTATTCCCGGTGTATCACCTTCCCGTTTATAAAAAACAGTGGTGAATCGATACACCTTAGACTCGTTTACCGTTGCGGGGGCAGCGTCGGGATAGATACCAGATAACTAGAATCGCACCGACTTCCCGTTTAATTCCTCGGACGACTGTCCTTAGAACACCTCAAGCAGGTATTGTTTGTGCGGGAGAATGTATCGACTTGCCATGTTGTTGTCAACCTAACTGTTCCTGAAACATTTTGCTTATATAAATATTCACGAGTAGTTACAATCACTTATTAATGATTTCAGTTATTCAACGATATATGAGCAGGTTTTTTATTTTCGCATCGCTTATGATCTCGGTTTTTCAAGTCTATTTAAATAGAAGCATGAACAGTCGTATTATCATCTTTGCGATAATTTCTTTGGCGCTCTTTCCAATCCATGTCTGGGCGGCAAGCCCTTCAAGAATCCTATCATTAGACCTGTGCAGTGACTGGCTGCTGGCACAATACGTCAGTCGCTCACAGGTCGTCGCGTTATCCCCGTTATTGAAACAATACCCTGTTGAGTGGATTGGTGATGAATGGCCCACTCATAATGGCTCGCTGGAGCAGATTCTTAACCTGCAACCGGACCTGGTCCTCAGCGGTGAATACAATGCTTTGCTACTGCGGCAGCGGCTGATCGCGCTCGGTGTGCGTGTCGAAGTGTTACCGCTGCCACGCACGTTGCCGGAGGTGA
>CALZIG010000054.1 GCA_945787585.1 uncultured Gammaproteobacteria bacterium
TCAATAAAGCCTATTACATGTTGAGAATTGAGGAAGCGTAAGATGTATCTTAATACAATCAAACCTGCCGATGGCGCAAAGCAGACACGTAAGCGGGTGGGCCGAGGCATCGGTTCAGGTCTGGGTAAGACCTGTGGTCGAGGTCATAAAGGACAGCATTCTCGCTCTGGTGGCTTCCACAAAGTTGGTTTCGAAGGTGGTCAGATGCCGCTTCAGCGTCGTCTGCCGAAAGTGGGCTTCTCATCATGAGTCAATGCGACCCGTGCAGAAGTACGTTTGCATGAGTTAATGGCTATTGAAGGCGGTGTGGTTGATTTAGCTGCGTTGATTGCAGCGAAAATTGTGCCTCATCAGACACTGAAGGCAAAAGTGATCTCATCCGGTGAGATTACGAGTGCTGTGACAGTGCGTGGTATCAATGTGACCAAAGGTGCTCGAGCAGCGATTGAAGCTGCTGGCGGCAAGATAGAGGATTAAGTGGTCGCATCTGGCTCAGCAGTGGCAGGCGCAGGTCGTCTGACCGAACTTAAGCAACGTTTGCTATTCGTTCTTGGGGCACTGCTTGTGTATCGTATCGGTACGCATATTCCTGTGCCGGGGATTGACCCATTGGCACTCGCTGCGTTGTTTGAGCAGAGCCGTGGCACGATCATTGACATGTTTAACATGTTTTCAGGTGGCGCATTGGGTCGCCTGTCTGTATTTGCCCTGGGTGTGATGCCCTATATTTCAGCATCGATTATTATCCAGCTGTTGACCGCTGTTTCACCAAAGCTTGAGCAGTTAAAGAAAGAAGGTGAAGCCGGACGCCGTAAATTGTCTGAATACACGCGTTATTTAACGCTGTTTCTTGCGACATTTCAGGCGTTAGGCATCTCTATCGCACTTGAGAGCCAACAGATCGGTGGTGGCGGAGTTGTTATTGACCCTGGTTGGGACTTCAGACTCGTTGCTGCACTGAGTTTAGTCACCGGTACGATGTTTTTGATGTGGTTAGGTGAGCAGGTTACTGAACGTGGGATTGGCAACGGTATTTCAATCATCATCTTCGCTGGTATTGTTGCTGGACTGCCTTCGGCGATAGGCGGGACGCTTGAATTGGCTCGAACTGGTGAGATGAGTTCAGTCGCTGTGTTGACGATTATCACCCTCGCTTTCGCAGTGACAGCCTTTGTTGTCTTTGTGGAGCGAGGACAGCGACGGATTACAGTAAATTATGCTAAACGTCAGCAAGGGCGTAAGATGTATGCGGGGCAGACGAGTCATCTACCATTAAAGGTGAATATGGCGGGTGTGATTCCCCCAATCTTCGCCTCTGCGATCATTATGTTCCCTGCGACCATCGCTGGGTGGTTTGGCAGTGCTGATGGGATGGAATGGCTGCAGGATATCTCTCAGATGATATCGCCCGGGCAGCCCCTTTATGTGATGCTACTGGCGATGGCGATTATATTTTTCTGTTTTTTTTATACAGCATTACAATATAATCCGAAAGATACGGCGGATAACCTTAAGAAATCCGGGGCATTTATTCCAGGTATACGCCCTGGCGAGCAGACGGCGCAGTATGTTGATGCAGTGATGACCCGTTTAACCCTGGTCGGCGCGCTTTATATTACGGCGGTCTGTCTGTTACCTGAGTTTTTGATTGTCTACTGGAATGTGCCGTTCTATTTTGGTGGGACATCGCTGTTAATTATCGTAATAGTTGTGATGGATTTTATGGCGCAGGTTCAATCTCACCTGATGTCCCATCAGTACGATAGCCTGCTGAAGAAGTCGAAACTGAAGGGCGGCGCTAGCAAGCGCTAGGAAAGATAAAACTGATTATTTAGGTGTGG
This sequence comes from uncultured Gammaproteobacteria bacterium, assembly GCA_945787585.1. Classification (GTDB taxonomy): domain Bacteria; phylum Pseudomonadota; class Gammaproteobacteria; order SZUA-140; family SZUA-140; genus SZUA-76. The sequence goes on from CALZIG010000054.1 coordinate 1,842, forward strand.
AGAGAGACGGTGAAAGTACGTGCATCAGTAAAGAAAATTTGCAGAAACTGCAAAGTGGTCCGGAGAAAAGGTGTGGTCAGGGTGATCTGTAAAGATGCTCGACACAAACAAAGACAGGGTTAGTAGCTGATTGGCACGGATTTATATTGATTTCGATGCCCATCAATAATAGAATTAGCCGTTTTCGCGAAAGCGGAGCGATATTTAGTGTTTAGGAGCGTTTAGATGGCCCGTATTGCAGGCATCAATATCCCGGTAAACAAGCATACAGTGATTGCCTTAACCGCAATCTACGGTATCGGAGCTACACGGGCAAGTAAGATTTGTGAAGTGAGCAGCATCAACCCAGCAACAAAGGTCAAAGACCTGACAGAAGTTGAGCTTGAATCACTGCGTACTGAAGTAGGTAAGTTTGAAGTTGAGGGCGATCTTCGTCGTGAAGTTACGATGAATATTAAGCGCTTAATGGATCTTGGTGCTTATCGTGGTATCCGTCATCGTAGAGGATTACCACTTCGAGGACAAAGAACCAAGACAAATGCACGTACCCGTAAAGGGCCACGTAAAGCGATTAGAAAGTAAAATACGACGGAAGCGATCAGTAGATTATGGCTAAGACAAGCAATCGCGCGCGTAAGCGCGTCAAAAAAAATGTTGTAGACGGTGTGGCCCATGTTCATGCCTCTTTTAACAACACAATTATCACTATCACTGATCGTCAGGGAAATACCCTGGCCTGGGCAACCGCAGGTGGCTCAGGATTCCGTGGCTCCAGAAAGAGTACGCCTTTCGCGGCGCAGGTGGCTGCTGAAAAAGCGGGCGCTGTCGTAAAAGAGTTTGGTATGAAGAATATGGATGTGATGGTTAAAGGTCCTGGGCCGGGTCGTGAATCTGCTGTTCGCGCGTTACACTCCGCTGGTTTTAAAATTAATAGCATTTCAGATGTGACTCCAATCCCGCACAACGGGTGTCGTCCATCGAAAAAGCGTCGAGTATAAGGTAGGTTATCGTGGCTAAATATGTAGGTGCAAAATGTCGTTTATGTCGCCGTCAAGGCGAAAAGCTTTTTCTTAAAGGTGAAAAATGCCATACCGCGAAGTGTGCGGTAGAGAACAGAGCGTTTCCTCCTGGTCAGCACGGTACTCGTCGTACCCGTCTGACAGACTATGCAGTGCAGCTGCGTGAAAAACAGAAGGTCAGAAGAATCTACGGTATTTTGGAAGACCAGTTTAGAGGCTATTACAGTGAGGCAGATCGTCGCAAAGGCTCTACCGGTGAAAACCTGCTGAAGATCCTTGAATGTCGTCTGGATAATGTCGCGTACCGTATGGGCATAGGTGTTTCGCGTAGCGAAGCGCGTCAGTTGGTAAGACATAATGCGCTGACAGTGAATGGCAAAAAAGTTAATATTCCGAGTTACCAGGTGAAGCCTGGTGATGAGTTGGCAGTTTGTGAAAAGTCCAAAGGCCAGTTGCGTATTAAGTCATCACTTGAGTTTGCTCAGCAGCAAGGCTTTGCTGACTGGATCCAGGTTGATAGTGAAAAAATGTCTGGCACATTTAAGGCTTGTCCTGAAAGAAGTGATCTGCCTGCAGAGATTAATGAGCATTTAATTGTTGAATTGTACTCGAAGTAATTTTATTTCCAGTTGATTTAAAACGATTATTACATCTGAATACCGGACACAAGAGAGGTCGATTAATGCAGGGCTCAGCAAACGAATTTTTAAAACCACGTGTAGTTGACGTACAGACTATTAGTGAATTGCGTGCAAAAGTGACGCTGGAGCCTCTGGAACGTGGCTTTGGGCACACACTTGGCAACGCGATTCGTCGTATTCTTATGTCGTCAATTCCCGGTTGTGCTGTTACAGAGGTTGAGATTGATGGTGTGCTACACGAGTACACCACCATTGAAGGTGTACAGGAAGATGTGATCGATATCCTGTTAAACCTGAAAGGCCTTTCTATTGTAATGCATGAGCGTAACGAGGCTACCCTGACCGTAAGTAAAAAAGGTGCTGGCCAGTTACTCGCAAGTGATATCGAGTTGTCACATGACATCGAAATCATGAATCCAGATCATGTAATAGCAAACCTGACAGAAGTCGGCGAGCTGAATATGCGCCTGAAGATCGAACGTGGCCGTGGCTATCAGCCAGCGGTTAATCGTCGTAGTGCTGCGACTCAGGAGATTACTGATGATAGTCGTCCTATCGGCAACCTTCAGCTGGATGCTTCTTTTACACCGGTTCGACGTGTTGCCTATAACGTTGAAAGCGCACGTGTTGAGCAGCGTACCGATCTTGATAAGTTGATTATTGATATCGAAACCAACGGTAGCATCGACCCAGAAGAAGCGATCCGTCGCGCAGCCAGTATTTTAAAAGACCAGCTTTCAATCTTTGTTGATCTGGAAACGACCACTATCGAAGAGCCTGCTCAGCCAGAGGCGGATATTGATCCAATCCTGTTACGTCCTGTGGATGATCTGGAATTAACCGTACGTTCAGCAAACTGCCTTAAAGCAGAGAACATCTTTGTGATTGGTGATTTGATTCAGCGCACAGAAGTAGAGTTGTTAAAAACACCAAACCTTGGTAAGAAGTCTCTCACTGAGATCAAGGATATCCTGGGATCACAGGGATTATCTCTGGGAATGCGTTTAGAAAATTGGCCGCCAGCAGGGCTTGTTGGTGCAAATAGAAATTCAGATGATAAAGTTGAAGCGACAGCTTAATTTTAGTTAATGAGAATATAGAAAATGCGTCATAGACAAAGCGGTAGAAAACTAAATAGAACAACCAGTCATCGTGAAGCCATGTTTAAGAACATGGCAGTATCACTGGTTAGCCATGAAATGATTCGTACAACCTTGCCAAAGGCCAAAGAATTACGACGTGTTGTTGAACCGTTGATTACGCTTGCTAAGAAAGATAGCGTTGCGAATCGCCGTTTAGCCTTTGCTCGTGTTCGCGATCGTGCAGTGGTGACCAAGTTATTTAATGACCTGGGGCCGCGTTATCTGGAACGTCCAGGTGGTTATCTACGAATCCTGAAATGTGGTTTTAGAGATGGCGATAGCGCACCGATGGCGATAGTAGAACTGGTAGATCGTCCGCTTCCCGAAGTTGAGGAAGAGAGCACCGAAAGTTAAATAAAAAGCCGGGGTTTACCCCGGCTTTTTTGTGAGTATTATGATCGTTCTATCCACTGATTTTGGAATTGAAGGGCCATACATCGGACAACTCAAAGCGGTGCTGTATCAACAGGCACCCTCCTGCAAGGTCATTGATCTCTTTTCTGACCTTCCTCCCTATCAAGCGCGGGCCAGTGCCGCACTTATTAGTGCATATAGCGCAAATTTCCCAATAGAAACAGTGTTTTTATGTGTGGTAGACCCCGGTGTCGGTATGTCAGATCGCCAGGGGGTAGTTGTTAAATCAAATGACCACTGGTTTGTCGGCCCCGATAACGGTTTGTTTGATCTGGTAAAAAGTGATGACCCATTGTCGCAGCAGTGGGCGATCATCTGGCAACCTGAATCGCTATCGAGCACTTTTCACGGGCGTGATCTATTTGCACCGATAGCCGCTGAATTGGCCTCAGGCATCTTTCCCGATGACAAATTACGACTGTCGGATAAAAGTCATCACCGCGCCATGTTCGAAGATGATTATAATTGTGTAGTCTATATAGACCGTTTTGGCAATATTATTACCGGCATACGCGCCGATAGCCTTTTACCGGATGCCATTCTAGTGATTGCTGGGCGACAAGTTGACTTCGCGCTCACTTTTGGTGAAGTGGAAGCGAGGACTGTTTTCTGGTACAAGAACTCAAATGGTTTAGTCGAAATCGCAGCGAATCGTGCCGTGGCTGCCGAAATACTTAAAGTATCGATTGGTGATAAGATATCCAGCCAAATAAAACGGTAGCATAGGTGAGAGAGTGGGGGTTGGCCCGGGTTCAAGCGTGGTGTGCGATCCTGTATTAATGTTTTTCAGTTATCTATCGCGTTGAAATAAGAGGCTTTTCTATAATATGGCTCAAGTGCTTGTCAGGTGGTTTAAGCGTTACTTCACTGATCAGGAAGGGGTCATTCTCGCGCTGTTATTAGTCGCTGGTTTTGCGATTGTCATTTTTATGGGTGAGATGCTGGCACCCCTGCTGGCGAGTCTTGTGATTGCCTACCTGTTAGAGGGGTTGGTGAGCATGATTCAACGACGCGATATAGCGCGTTTGCCTTCAGTGCTAATGGTCTTTATGCCCTTCTGTGCGCTATTGCTGCTGATGATCTTTGGTCTGATGCCACTGCTTTTTGGTCAGCTGACTCAGCTACTTCAGGAGCTGCCAGCGATGATTGGCAAGGGGCAGCAGAGCCTGCTGCAGTTACCGGTTAATTACCCAAACTTTATTACAGAGGCGCAGGTCGGTGAGCTGATGACAACGATTCGCTCGGCTGTGACCGATACAGGTCAGCAAGTGGTTTCATTCTCACTGGCATCGATCTCTGGCCTCTTTATTTTAATCATTTATTTCATTCTGGTACCGGTACTGGTATTTCTGTTTCTAAAAGATAAGCAGTTCTTTCTCGACCGGATGTCGGACTACATGCCGCGCGAACGGCGCCTCGCGATCCAGATATGGGAAGAGATGGACCAGCAAATTGGCAATTACGTGCGCGGAAAATTCGTTGAGATCATCATTGTCGGCGTCGTAACGTTCATTGTGTTTGCATTGATGGGGCTGCAATATGCAATGTTATTGGGCGCACTGGTCGGCCTGTCAGTGGTAGTGCCGTATATCGGTGCAGCTGCAGTGACTTTCCCGGTGGCTATCATCGCCTATTTTCAGTGGGGCTGGAGTGCCGACTTTGCTTATATAATGGCCGCTTATGGGGTGATCCAGGCGTTAGACGGAAACCTGCTGGTGCCGTGGCTATTTTCAGAGGCAGTCAATTTACACCCGGTAGCGATCATCACCGCCGTACTAGTATTTGGTGGACTGTGGGGCTTCTGGGGGGTCTTCTTTGCCATCCCATTGGCGACGCTGGTGAAGGCGTTGATGAATTCGTGGCCGCGTTCAGAAGAGTCGGCCGAGGCCGATCCCCCCCCGACCGAGGATCAACGTGAGGCGGCTTAGTCAGCCGCATGTTAGCTAAAGAATTTCAGACGCATAATCGGCCAGACGTGAGCGTTCGCCACTGACCAGCGTGATATGACCGCTGTGCGCCCAGTCTGCAAAGCGATCCACAACATAGGTGATGCCGGCGGTGGTCTCTGTGAGGTAGGGGGTATCGATCTGTGCGGTATTGCCAAGGCAGACCACTTTAGTGCCCGGCCCCGCACGGGTAATCAGTGACTTCATCTGCTTGGATGTTAGGTTCTGTGCCTCATCGATAATCAGGTAGCGATTGAGAAAGGTGCGTCCGCGCATAAAATTGAGTGACCGAATACGAATACGGTTAGTGAGTAGATCATTGGTCGCCGCTCGCCCCCATACTCCCCCTTCCGCAGTGGACAGCACCTCAAGGTTATCCATCAACGCGCCCATCCACGGGGCCATTTTTTCTTCTTCGGTACCGGGCAGAAAACCGATATCTTCACCCATCGGGACGGTCACGCGGGTCATGATGATCTCATGATAGCGCCGCTCATCCAGCACCTGCGCAAGCCCTGCCGCGAGTGTCAGCAGCGTTTTACCCGTGCCAGCATTGCCGAGTAAGGTGACGAAATCAACATTTGGATCAAGCAGTAGATTTAACGCAAAGTTTTGTTCACGATTACGCGCATTTACGCCCCACACATTATGATGGCTTGAGAGATAATTAGTACAGACCTCAACCGTCGCTATGCCATTATCAACCGTACGAACGATGCCTTCGAAACCGTTTTCCTTGCCATCATGAATCAGTTGATTGGGGTACCAGTGCGGACAATCAGGCCCGGTCATTTTGTAGAAGGTTTTATCACCCTCTTTCCATGAAGTGACCGCCTTGCTATGTTTATCCCAGAAGTCTTCGTCAAGTCTGCTTTGACCACTATAGAGAAGACTAAGATCATCGAGTACCTGATCTACCCGATAGTCTTCCGCTGGAATGCCGAGGGCGACTGCTTTGATCCGCAGATTAATATCTTTGGAAACAATCGTGACGACATGCTGTTTTTGCTCGTTTTGTAGTGCCAGCGCGGTTGAAAGGATTTGGTTATCCGCTTTGTTACCTGGTAAGTTTTGCGGCAATACCGAAGTCAGTTCGCGTGTCTGCAAAAAGAGACGCCCGCTCACCGTGTTGCCGCTTTCTGGCGAGGGTAGCTTTAGCCCTTTTTCGATTTCATGCTTAACGCTATCACACATCAGCTCTTCAATATTACGACTCACCAGACGAGCGTTGCGTGACGCCTCTGAAGTGCCGCGTTTATTATTATCCAGCTCTTCAAGCACGATCATTGGAATGAAAATATCGTGTTCGTGAAAGCGGAAGATCGACGATGGATCGTGCATTAACACATTCGTGTCGAGCACAAAAAACCGCTGTATTTTATTATTCTTATTTGGCATTATTTACGACTGTTTGTTCATTTCTTTAACGGATTGCAGTACTTCTTCGACGTGTCCTTTCACTTTAACGCCGCGCCATTCCTGCCGCAAGATGCCCTCTGCATCGATGAGGAAAGTGCTGCGCTCAACGCCCCTTACTTTTTTACCGTACATGTTTTTCATTTTCATCACAGAGAAAAGCTCGCAAAGCGTTTCGTCTTTATCCGATAGTAGGTCAAAAGTGAATGCCTGTTTTGCTTTAAAGTTTTCGTGCGATTTAATGCTGTCGCGAGAGACACCGAAGATCAGGCATTTCTGCCGTTTGAATTTGCTGAGATTATCGCGAAAATCCTGGCCTTCAAGGGTGCAGCCGGGGGTGCTATCTTTAGGGTAGAAATAGATCGCAATATTTTTCCCGCGTAGTTCGGAAAGGGTGATGGTTTGGTCGCCTGTTGCTGGTGCTGTGAAGTCCGGTACCGCTTTGCCAATGGTGAGTGTTGCCATATTGATTTCTCGTAATAGTGAACTTAAGTTTGAATGAATAGATCGTGTCGTTTTTTATTGCTGCGAATATGTTTTCAATCTTAAGCGTATTCCGGGAGGTCGTAAAGAGACTCACAGCGGGGATTGATAAAACGGCTGTTTGGGAAAGCTGCTGAAAAAATAGTCAGATTATCTAAATGTCAGCTTATTTGCTTATGGGAAAAGTAGTATACTGGGCGGCAATCATTGAGTAATTTCAGCCAAGTGTTAGATGGAGAGGTTTGATGTTTCACGGCAGTATGGTGGCGCTAGTAACGCCGATGCACGAAGACGGCACGTTGGATGACGTATCGTTGGGTAATCTGGTGGAGTTTCATATTGAAAACGGCACCAATGCAATCGTGGTGGTCGGGACCACCGGCGAATCGGCGACGCTCGATGACACAGAGCATTGCGGCATGGTACGGCGTGTGGTGGAACTTGTCGCTGGACGAATCCCAGTGATTGCGGGCACCGGCTCTAACAGCACTCGCGAGGCGATTGCGCTGACACGCTGCGCGATGGAAAGTGGCGCGGACGCCTGCCTATTGGTGACGCCCTATTATAACAAGCCCACACAGGAAGGACTTTATCAGCACCATGTGGCGATTGCCGAAGCGGTGCCGATACCGCAGATTTTATATAACGTGCCGGGGCGTACCGTGTGTGACATGTTGCCATACACCATTAAAAGGCTCTCCGAGATTTCCAATATCGTGGGGGTGAAAGAGGCCACCGGGAACCTGCAGCGCGCGCGCGAGATTCTGGAATGTTGTGGTGATCGCATCGATCTTTATAGTGGAGACGATGCCGTGGCGATGGACCTGATGCTGGAAGGCGCCAAAGGGGTGATTTCGGTGACCGCCAATGTAGTACCAAAGGCGATGCGCGCGATGTGCGACGCAGCCATTGGGGGCGACCGCCATGCTGCTGAAGCGATCAATAATCGTTTGATGTCGCTGCACCAGGACCTCTTTGTTGAAGCCAATCCGATTCCGGTGAAGTGGTTGATGTACGATATGGGGTTGATCCCCGCGGGGATTCGTCTACCGTTAACCCCTCTCTCTGAAAATTATCACGAAACATTACGGGCCGCATTGAGCGAAGCCGAAGGCGCGGACGAATAATATGGACAAGTGTATAATGAGTGTTCAAACAGCGCTGTTGCCGGTCGCATTTGGTTGTATGGCGGTATTTCTGCTGGCGGGTTGTACCACCACGCCGGATGAAACCTACAAGGCGAGTCAGATGACAAAGGCGCTAGATTATCCGCCTGACCTGGTAGCGCCAACGCTCAACCCTCGTTTCTCAGTGCCGCCCGCGGCCGTCCCAGTGGAAGATGACACCTCTGACGATGATTAGCGCTTTGTTCCGCTGCACCCCACGCTCATAGTATGCGCTTCGCTTCGATCGGCAGTGGTAGCCGTGGTAACGGTACCCTGATCGAAAAAAACAAGACCTGTTTACTGGTCGACTGTGGCTTCTCGGTAAAACAGGCGGTGAAGCGCTTTGCGCGCCATGAACAGGTGCCGGAGGCGATCACTGCGATTATTGTCACGCATGAGCACGGAGATCATATCGGCGGTGTAGCCAAGTTGGCACGACGTTATAAGATCCCCGTCTGGGCGACTCACGGCAGTGCGATGCACTTTACGTCGGGTGAGATACCGGAACTCAATATTTTCAGTAGTCACGAACGCTTTGAGATCGGCGATGTTGAGATATCGCCTTTCCCGGTGCCGCATGATGCGCGCGA
>CALZIG010000055.1 GCA_945787585.1 uncultured Gammaproteobacteria bacterium
GAGTTGATCGAACAGACGCGCGCCACGCTGGCCTACGAAACTGCCGCCATCCCGATGGGACGCGCAGCACAGATGCCCAGTCAAATAATGGATCGCTTCGTTACCATCCCGAGCCACCGCAGAAACCTCACCCGCCTGCTGCGCCTCTATCAGGGCAGCGGCCTCGGCTGGCTGGTACGCCACAGCGGGCTGCTGCGCCCACTGCGGCTACAGCGCCTCGAAGGGGTGCTGCCGCCGCTCGGCGCCGCGCTGCCGCCGCAGGATTACTACCCAGCTATCGGTACGCAAAAAGGCGACGTTGGCCTGTTTGTTGGCTGCATGGGTGATTCGCTCGTCACCACGACGATACACGCAGCGATTCGGCTGCTGACACACCTCGGCTACGGGGTGCATCTGCCGGCCAGGCAGAACTGTTGTGGCGCCCTGCACCTGCATCGCGGCGAGCTTGAACAGGCAGAAGCGCTTGCCAACGAAAATCGCACCGCGTTTAGTGCGCTCAAGCTCGACGCACTCATCTACTGCGCCAGCGGTTGCGGTAGCACGCTGCAAAAGATGGCGCAGGTGGGCAGCAACGACGCGCCCATCATCGAGATCGGGCAATTTCTGTCGCAGATTGAGTGGCCCGAAGCGCTCAACTTGCGCCCCCTAGGCAAACAGATCGCGATTCATCTGCCGTGCAGCCTCAACCATGTACTGCATCAGGGCCACGCCCCCGCGGCGCTGCTGTCAAAGATCCCCGGCGTCAAACTGGTGCCCCTGCCGGATAATCAGAACTGCTGCGGCGCTGCGGGTGATTATATGATCCGCCACCCTGAAATCGCCGACAATCTACGTGAAAATAAATTACGTCAGCTAGACACCATCCGCCCCGATATTCTGGTCAGCTCGAATATCGGCTGTGCCTTGCACATTGCCGCGGGACTGCGTGAGAAGGGGTTAAAGATAGAGGTGATTCACCCGGTGACCCTACTGGCGCGGCAGCTACCGTAGAAAAATAAGTAGCGTGGGTTGAGCCCTCAGCGAAACCCGGGGAAACAGTCCATTCCTGGATCAGACTTAGAGCCAATAAGCGGTTTTGGTCATCACCTTGGACGTCAGCTGCATCATCGCTTTAATTGGCGCGGGCAGGTCAACACCGCCAGCCTCCATCGCCATATGGCCGTGATGTGTCTCGTCCTCTTTCATCTGCTCGAGGATCTTACGACTTCTGAGATCTTTTTCGGGGATCTGCTCAAGGTGTTCTTCCAGATGACTGATCACCTGACGTTCGGTTTCAGCCACAAAGCCGAGGCTCCACTTATCACCGACCTTCCCCGCCAGCGCACCCATCGCCAGCGAACCGCCATACCATAGCGGGTTCAATAGACTGGTATGACTGCCGAGTTCGGTAACACGCCGCTCACACCACTCAAGGTGGTCGTTCTCTTCCAGCGCTGCGCGCTCCATCTTGTCGCGCACATCCGGTAATTTTGCGGTTAGCGCCTGCCCCTGATAGAGCGCCTGCGCCGCAACCTCACCGGCGTGATTGATGCGCATCAGCCGTACCGCCAGCTGCCTCTCTTCATCCGAGAGCTCGGCCTCTGTCGCACCATCCGCAGGATTGGGGCGCTCGCTGACCACCGGCTTACCAAAGACGGTGCGCAGGCCGTGATCGAGATTCATCAACAGTTGATCAAAGGGGGTGTAATTTCGATTAGCCATGCGACAAAGATACCGAGATCGGCAGAGTGAGACAAGCCCGGCTCAAAGTAATATCCCTCATCAACATTTATCCGAAATAGGCGGGTGATAGATCATCTGCACCGTATTACCGTCCGGATCGTGACAATAAAAGCTACGCGCGCCGTCGCGATGGGTGCGCGGCGTGGTCATCATCACCACATCAAGGCCGCTCATATATTCAAACCAGTGATCGACATCCTGCGGCGTTTTGATGATAAAGCCGATATGATCCAGCCGCTGCTGCCCTTCGGGTGGATTAAAGCCCTCCGGCGCGCGATGCAGTGCAAGATTGTCCGCACCCGAACAGAGATAGAGATTATCGCTATCTGGCCGCCACTCGATGGCCATCCCGATAATCTCTGTGTAAAAATGCTCACATGCATCAAAATCGCGCACATAAAGCGCCACGTGGCGCATTCCACCGATGGCGGCTGGCTTTTCCATTCAAACGTCCTCTAAATAAACTATTTCCAGATATCTTTACAGGTATCTTTAATCAACTTCGACAATCTCGAAATCGTGCGTCACATCAGCGACCTGCGCCAACATGATCGACGCAGAGCAGTATTTCTCAGCCGTCAACGACACCGCACGCGCCACCGCCTTTTCAGAGAGTCCTTTGCCACTAATGACAAAATGGATGTGAATACTGGTAAAGACCTTTGGTTGCGTCTCGGCACGCACCGCCGTCACCTCAGCCACGCAATCAGTGATCGGCTGACGCGATTTTTTCAGAATGCTGACCACATCAAAGGAAGTACAACCGCCGGTGCCGAGCAGTAGCATCTCCATCGGGCGAATCCCCAGATTACGGCCACCCGCTTCTGGCGGCCCGTCCATCACCACTGTGTGACCACTGCCAGACTCGCCGACAAACATCACATCCTCCACCCATTTCACACGCACCTTCATCTTTCACCCTCTTCAAATCGCTTAAACTACCGATAAGTATGTATGATACACCTTGGGAACCAAAATATTGCTGCGATATAATAATTATGGTGTGTATCGCCGCATCCCAATTCGAAGCAAAGGTGAAGTAAGCGTATGGCTATAATTGAAGAAAAATCGGATAAGCTCTCAACCACCATTGAGCGTTTTTTGCAGCACTGTCACCGTCGGCGCTACCCCGCAAAGAGCGTAATCATCTATGCGGGCGATGCGCCAGATTCGCTCTATTATATTGTTGAAGGTTCTGTCACGGTGCTGATCGAAGATGAAGACGATGGCAATGAAATCGTGCTCGCCTACCTCAATGCCGGTGATTTTTTCGGTGAAATGGGCCTCTTCGATGGACAGAAAAAACGCAGCGCATGGGTGCGCGCGAAATCTCAATGCGAACTGGCCGAGATCAATTACAGCAAATTCCGCACCCTCGCTGCCGAATACCCCGACATCCTTTTTGCACTCTCATCACAGATGGCCATACGACTGCGCCGCACCAGCGGCATGGTCGGACGACTCGCCTTTATGGATGTTGCCGGACGCATCGCAGGCACCCTGCTTGATCTCTGCAAGGAACCGGACGCGATCACTCATCCCGATGGGATGCAGATCAAGATCACCCGCCAGGAAATTGGGCGCATCGTCGGCTGCTCGCGTGAGATGGCAGGGCGCGTACTGAAAACAATGGAAGAGCAGAACCTGATCACCGCTCAAGGTAAGACTATCGTCGTCTTCGGCACACGTTAAAAATATTACAACCATAAAAAAACGGCAGGGGTTATTTTAACCCCTGCCGTTTCTGTTTTCGAAACCGGCAATAAATGCTAGAAACGAAATCCTGTCTGGAACGACACCCCCACCTCATCGGCATTCCCAGCCACCGCCACATCGACATGAACACCGAATGGTGACAATCCTAATCCAGCGGTCACAATACTGGTATCACTGTCACTCATGTTAAGGCGGTAGCCAGCGCGTACCTGAATCATATCCCACGCATCAAATTCAACCCCGAGCCCGGCATACTGCGTCTCTTTATCAAACCCTTTACCAGTGATTGAATCCTTAATGATCGGATCATTCTCGATCAAGTCAAGATCAAACGCTACCGTATACCACTCCTGCTGATGCGAAACACCCGCCCTCACCTGCGGCTTAATCTCAAATAGATTACCTCGAATTGTCTTAAATTCCTGCCCAATCAAGTTTTTGATCACAAGCCCGGTCTTCCAGCCATTGCCATAATCCATGGCAATGCCGATATCGAGATCAAAACCGGAATCGTCGAGCTTGCCGTTATCCAGGTCGATATCAGCCTCATCAAGGCTGGTCGTTGTCGGGTCAGTCTCGTCACCAAAACGAAAGTCATAGGTCTCGGCCTTAACGTATTTAGGCGTGATGCCAATTGCAACAGCATGGCCACCGATATTAACTTCGCGCGCCAAAGAGAGACCCACTTCCTGAATGCCGGCGAAGCGAGCATCAATGGCAGATTCCAACGTTGGATCGCTGGTCAAAGGGTCAGTCACTGCAAGTGTTGCCAAGGTATCGGAGACCGCCTGAAGATTTGCCAGGTCTGTTGAAGAAATAGCAGCTTGCGTTCCACCCACTACCCAACCACGCAGATATAATGATGCACCCACTTTTTTACTCGGAATACCGATCATCAAGCCCGCTTCAAGCTCGGCAATCAACGCCTTATTATTGAGTTTTCCTAACCCTGAGATCAAGTTGTTGGTGGCATCTATCATGGGTTGTCTCGCCGCATTTAATGCCGCTGCATCATTGGCAGTATTTGCAGCGTTAATTGCAGTCACAGCTTGATCATAAGCATCGATGTAATTCCCACTATCAAACTCATCAACCGCATCTATAAATTCATCCGGATCCGAGATTCGCACGCCGAAAATTGGAAACTCAAGACTGAAATCCTCATCCTCATGGGCAGTCGCCAATAGCGAAGGATTAAAAAAACCGGCATTGGCGCTGGTGCCGGAGGCAACCCCGGTACCGCCCATGCCAAATGAACGAGGTTCAAAAGAGCTAAAAGGGGCCGCAGCAACTGAACCCGCCGCCGCACACAAGATGCCACATATCGTGGCCTGTAGGATTTTTCTTGATAGAATTTTGCTGGACATCACGCCTTCCTTTTTTGTTAGTCAAAGAAAAACAGAGCAGCCATCCCAGTATAAAAAGACTCAACTCCCTGTTACCTTATATATCTTTCACTTATCGACGGGATACCCATCGGCTTTAATAGTGATTAGATAGCACTACACAAAAAGTTCGGCCAGTCGCCCGCCTGGGTCTTCACAGCGCATGAACGCCTCACCAACCAGAAAGCTGTTAACGCGATGTTCGCGCATCAACATCACATCCGCTCGCGCATGGATGCCGCTCTCAGTGATTACAATACACCCGTCAGGCATTGCTGCCAACAGGTCAATGGTGTTTTGCAACGAGACCTCAAAGGTCTTGAGATTGCGATTATTGACGCCAAACAGTGGCGTCGATAACACTTTGGCACGTGCCAGCTCCTCGGCATCATGCACCTCGACCAGTACCGCCATGCCAAGTTGCTCGGCCAGCGCTGCCAGCGCGACAAGCTGCGCGTCATC
>CALZIG010000056.1 GCA_945787585.1 uncultured Gammaproteobacteria bacterium
GACGATGCTGCGTGGTCTTGGGTTGACTGAGTCTCGCTCAATCATCGAAGAACGAGGCGTAATCGAAATCGGTTGTGAGTTCTGCAATCAGATGTATCATTTCGACAGTGTCGATACCGAAGCGATATTCGCGAGCCATATCACACCCCCGACACCTAATACACCCCAATAACCACTATTATTCTTTAAATACATAATCTTAATAAGAGAAAGAAAAGTAGATTCAATAATAAAGTCTAATACACACAACTGCTCTCGACCTCATAGATATGATATCGAGGTCGATACCCAAACGACATTGCTGTTAATGGTGTGGAGGGGAAAATGGGAAAGCTCTTCGAAGGACTGGAACAGATTGAGGCCGTACGCGAACACCTGAGCGGTGACAGTTTCATGTCTGGCCTGTTTCTCGGGCATGCCAATTTTGAGTTACTGCTCCCACCCGATGAACCCCCCGAAGAAAAGGCCGAAGGCCTCGCCTACTGCGAAAAAATCGAAGCCTTCCTGAAAGCTCATGTTGACCCTGATGAAATAGAACGCAGCGCAAAAATCCCCCAACACGTGCTCCAGGGCTTACTTGATCTCGGCGCCTTCGGCATGAAGATCCCCAAAAAATATGGAGGCCTCGGTTTTTCACACACCAACTACGGTCGTGTGCTGACGGTGATTGCCAGCTGGAATAATATTCTCTCGCTGACCGTCGCAGTGCCGCAGTCGATCGGTATCGGCATGCCGATCCTGCTTTACGGCAATGAGGCGCAAAAAGATAAATACTTACCGCTAGTGGCACGCAAAGAGATCACCGCCTTTGCGTTGACAGAGCCTGAGACAGGTTCCGATGCCGCCAACGTGCAGACCGAAGCCGTGATCGATAGCGATGGTGAAAATTTCATCATCAACGGTGAAAAACTGTGGTGCACCAATAGCCCAATCGCCCGCTACCTCACCCTGATTGCACGCGTCCCGGCACGCAAGCAGATTGCTGCGCACGGCGACACTGTCTGGCACCCAACACAAGCAGGGGCCCCGTTTGATGCGTGCATCCATACCGCGTTCATCCTTGACATGCTGACCCCCGGCGTCACTGTTAAACAGCGTTGTCAGTTTGAGGGGTGTCGCGGCATCGAAAATGGTCACCTCACCTTTGAAGCGGTCAAAGTCCCGAAAGAGAACGTCATTGGCGAACTCGGAAAAGGGCTCAAATATGCCCTCTCGATTCTCAACCTCGGGCGCGCCATCAGTGTCCCTGCGATCTGCCTTGGTATGGCAAAACAGGCGTGGCAACCGACCCTTGACCGTGCCAATACGCGGATCACTTTTGGACAATCGCTCGGCACAAGACAGACACAACAGGTACGTGTTGGTGAAATGGCAACCAATCTGTTTGCAATGGAAGCGATGTGCGAACGGGTGTGGCAGATGGCGGATCACAAAAATTACGATCTCCGCATCGAAGCGGCCATCACCAAAATATTCTGCTCCGAACAGTCACTCCAGTTTCTCAATGATGCACAGGTGATCTTTGGCGGCGCGGGCTATGAAACGGCAGACTCCAAACGCTTCCGCGGCCAACCCGCCTTCGGCATGGAACAGTTGGTACGGGATGCAACGATGTATCGCATCGGCGAAGGGGCCACCGATATCCTGCGCCCTTACGTCGCGCGCGAAGGACTCAACCACCACCTCGAACAGATTAAACCCCTGTTCGACGAAAACAGTAGCTTTGCACAGCGTAGACAACATATTTTTAAATTACTACGCAACTATCCAGGCTGGTATCTCGCTCAATGGTGGCCACGGGGGTTACCCGATAATCCTGCTTTCAGTGCGACGCGTGTTCGCAAAAATCTAAGCTATATCGAGCGCACCAGTCGCAAGCTGGCCCGCCATATCTTTTATGCGATGTTGATCTGCCGCGAATCGATGCGGGATGATCAGGGGCGTCAGAATCGTATTGAACAGGTCGGCGAAGAACTATTTACCATCGCAATGGTGACACTGCACGCCGACTCCATTAATCGCCCCTATGCACATGAATTATGCGATGAGTTCGTGCGTTGCAGTCGCCGACGTATCCGACACCTGCTTAATGCATTGCTTTATAACGATGATGCGGCGCGCGCCAAAATCGGAAAAAAAGGCATCGAAGGGAATTATCACGATCTTAGCAATGGCATTATCAAACGCGGCCTTGATGACTACCCCAAAACACCTTACAAAGAGGATTAAAGCCCACGGTGACTGGCATTGGTCTGCGTACCAAATTGATCAAAATGAGTCTCCACTGAGGCAGCTTCACACTATCAATGTATGGCGTATATGGCCGATATAGTAATAATGCATATGATTTTATTAATGTTTTGATTAAGTCAATTTTCAGACGTTGGAATAAGCATGATGATACAGGCAGTCTATTTTGATCAACGTAAAAAAACGGTGCGTTAAATAATAGCCAGACTGCAACGACACGTGCATTATCCACAACAACATTGATAGAAAACCTACGACGGAATGGCGGCCAGATGATCGGCCAAAGGAGCCAGTATGACGAATGAAGATAAAAAATGTGTCGCCCAATTTGAAATCCACTACACCCAGTTATTAA
>CALZIG010000057.1 GCA_945787585.1 uncultured Gammaproteobacteria bacterium
GGCATCCCGCTGCTATTTTTACAGAACATTGCAGGCTTTATGGTCGGTAAAAAATATGAGCATGAGGGCATCGCTAAACACGGTGCCAAGATGGTCAATGCAGTGGCCTGTAGTCAGGTTCCAAAATTCACCGTGATTATCGGCGGCTCCTATGGCGCGGGTAACTACGCCATGTGTGGCCGCGCATACAGCCCGCGACAACTGTGGATGTGGCCCAATGCACGCATCGCGGTGATGGGCGGAGAAACCGCCGCTCACCTGTTAAGTACGGTCAAAAAAGAGAGCCTTGCCAAAGCAGGTAAACAGCTGAGCAAAAAAGAAGAAGAGGCCTTTGAGAATGAAACGCGCGAACAGTTTGAGCGCCAGAGCCACCCCTATCACGCCACAGCACGACTGTGGGATGATGGCATCATCGACCCGTTACAGACACGCGACCTGATTGGCCAGGGGATTGCTGCCGCGATGAATGCGCCGCTTAAAAAGAGCAAGTACGGCATCTTCCGGATGTAGCCGGCGCACGGTAATGTAAAGCGAAACACAGGAGATGACGATGACCCAAACTGAACGACTCACGGTAGCAACTGACGCGCGTGGTGTCTGTACGTTAGCACTCAATAATCCCACCACACACAACGCCTTTAATGATGAAGTGATCGCGGCGTTACGTCAGAAACTTAGTGAGATCGCACAGGATGAAAACGTACGCATTCTGGTGTTAACGGGCAATGGAGAGAGTTTTTCGAGTGGTGCAGACCTCGCATGGATGAAAGCGGCTGCACAACGTGATGAAGCCACTAATCAACAGGACTCTGAAGCACTGGCAAAATTAATGCGTACCCTCTACGAATACAACAAACCTACCGTGGCGCGCATCAATGGCAGTGCCTTTGGCGGCGCACTCGGATTGATTGCCTGTTGTGACACCGCCATTGCAATACGCTCTGCCGAGTTTTCGTTTAGCGAAGTGCGCTTTGGACTCGTCCCAGCAGTGATCGCTCCCTACATTATAAAGGCGATCGGTGAGCGCCAGACACGCCATCTTTTTCTCTCTGCCGAACGTTTTTCTAGCAAGCTGGCTAAAAAAATTGGACTCATACATCATATCGTTGATGATGAGTTTCTTGATGAGGCTGTCACCATCGCCACCGAAAAATTACTCAAGGCTGGCCCCCTTTCCATTCAGGCCTGTAAATGTCTCATCCGCTCATTAAGTCCCAATGTGGACGATGAATCTTCAGCACGGCTGATCGCACAGCTGCGTGCCTCCGACGAAGGTCAGGAGGGCATGAATGCCTTTTTCGAAAAACGCCCCCCTGCGTGGGTCAACAGTGATTAACTGACCTGACACTATGAAATCACTGCAAAGCACCAACAGCCTGCCATCAAAGGTCACCATCGTGGAAGTGGGGCCACGTGATGGGCTTCAAAATGAGAAGCAACTTCTGGACACCGATCAAAAGATCAATTTTATTGACCGCCTTTCTGTCTGCGGCCTGCCAATCATTGAATGCACGAGTATGGTCAACCCACAGTGGGTGCCACAACTGGCCGATGCGGAAGCTGTGATCAAAAAAATCAACCGCCACCCGGGTGTGCGCTATTCCGTACTGGTACCCAATGAACAGGGGATGCAACGTGCACTGGCAGCGGGCGCAAAAAGTGTCGCGATATTTATCGCCGCTAGCGAAGGCTTCAATCAGAAAAACGTCAACTGTTCGATCGAGGAATCGTTCGCTCGTTTTGAGCCTGTCATGGCGCTGGCAAAAGCGGCGGGGATCGAAGTACGTGGCTATCTCTCCTGTGTTATGGGCTGCCCTTACGAAGGGAAAATCAAACCGATGAAGGTCGCGACCCTCGCCCGTCATCTGATCGAACTCGGCTGCTACGAGGTCTCACTGGGCGACACCATCGGCGTCGGCACTCCCCTTCAGGCTCAACGCCTCATTCAGACCATCAGTAAGCAGGTGCCCGTTGAACAGCTCGCGATCCATTTTCACGATACACGCGGACAGGCGCTGGCCAACATCTTCGCCTGCCTCGAACTCGGCATCACAACGATTGATGCTTCAGTCGCAGGCCTCGGCGGCTGCCCTTACGCTAAAGGGAGTAGCGGCAACGTCGCCACCGAAGATGTGGTCTATATGCTTGAAGGAATGGGCATCGAAACCGGTGTCGATCTACGCGCATTGAGTGAAACCGGCAATATGATTTGTCGGCAACTCAACCGTAGCAACAATAGCAAAGTAGGTAAACTCTATTAATCGCAGCGCAAAGCTGTTATCTATAAACCTGAGCGAACAGATGTGGGCGGGCGATGGAATTTAAACGACTTAACGCAATCGTAACAGGTGCTGCCTCTGGACTAGGACTGGCGGTGACGCAACACATCATTGCCGCAGGCGGCACCGTGGTGATGCTTGATCTTGACGCCGAGCACTGTGCCGATGAACTCACGCTGTTCGGCGAGCATGCCCATTTTATCGCCACCGATGTCATCTCAGTACCTGCGGTTGATGCCGCATTGAAGCAAGCGCACGCACTGACGGGCGAGATCCAGCTAGTCGTCAACTGCGCCGGTATCGCACCGAGCCAACGCGTACTGGCACGTGATGGTCTGATCAGCAACGCAGCGTTCCAGCGTGTCATCGACATCAATCTCAACGGTAGTTTTAACGTCTGTCGCGCCGCCGTCAATCTGATGCAGCACAACAACCCCGCAGGCAAGGATGAAGAACGCGGCGTGTTGATCAATACTGCCTCGATCGCGGCCTTTGAAGGACAGATTGGCCAGGCCGCCTATGCCGCGTCAAAGGGTGGCATTGCCAGCATGACACTGCCGCTGGCGCGTGAGTTTGCACGCCTCGGCATCCGCGTGATGTCGATTGCACCGGGCATTTTTGAAACACCGATGTTCGATCAACTGCCACAGGAAGCGCGCGATGCACTCGCCGCTAATACCCCCTACCCCAAACGCCTTGGCCACCCCGATGAGTTTGCCGCACTGGTGCAGCACATCGTCGAAAACCCTATGTTAAACGGCTCAACCATCCGGCTCGACGGTGCGCTGCGCATGGGGCAGAAGTAACCCACACCCTGCCATTCATGCCCATCGACACTCAACCGATCTGGACACCTTCCGCGCATCGCATCGCGGCGGCAAACCTGACCCGCTTCATCCAGGCTGTGCGCGATGAATATGGCTGCGACGTCGATGATTATGCGGCACTGTACCAATGGTCAGTTGATACCCCGGAACAGTTCTGGCCAGCAGTATGGCGCTTCACTCACATCAAGGCGAGCCGACAGTGGGAGAGCGTACTCTGCGATGCAGAGA
>CALZIG010000058.1 GCA_945787585.1 uncultured Gammaproteobacteria bacterium
ACTAACATAGCTACTCCTTTGAGTATAAGTCTCAGAGGAGGCGACGAGATCGTGCCGACCAGTATTGACCGATTGTCAACGAGTAGTCCCAACTAAGGTTGGACGCTGTGGAAATAGATCCCCACTGGGCGGGGTTAAGATACAATCCTGACGCACTGCGGCATGAACAGTTAGGAAAGAGCCTAAAAATCGACAACTTAGTGATTTAGTCAGGTGACTTATCGAGAATATGCCGCATGAGGCCAATTTAGTACTTGGGAGCGGAAAAGAAAAAGATCGCGATTTTCTGGATGGTATATCATGGACTCTGTCGGTTCTCGATGAGCGGCTAAGGCTTTTCGGACAGGTCAGTACATTTCACCTTTTATCTTCGCTTCTCTCTTAGCGTTTTTCTCTTACCTGCAAGGGTTTCCCCATGAGCTTCAATGTACTCACTGCTGAAATCTCCCATGAAACCAATACGTTCAGCCTGCACAAAACCGGTAAACATGCCTTCATGGCCCGTTATGCCCTGATGGGCGCTGCAGCAATAGCCGAGCGTGGCACCGAGAATACGGAACTTGCTGGTTTCCTTGATGCCGGTCATGCGCATGGATGGAGCGTCACTCATGTTCTTAGTGCTGCTGCCGGGCCGAGCGGCCATATCAGGCGCAAGGCGTTTGACTGGCTCTGCGAGCCGATCCTCGCCAGCATAAAAAAAAATCCATTTGACGGACTGCTGCTCGGCTTACACGGAGCAATGGGGCTCGATTTCTGTGAAGATGGCGAAGGTGAATTGTTGAGGCGTGTCCGGAGTGTGGTCGGCAAGGAGATGCCGATTGCCATCACCCTTGATCCCCATGCCAATGTCAGCGAGCAGATATGTGCGCTGGCGGACATCATTGTGTCGTTTAAAACCTACCCGCACATTGATATGCGTGACACCGGACGCCAGGCTGGAGACATTCTCCAACGAACGATGACCGGTGAAATCAAGCCGCGGATGGTCCGCGTCAGTCGTCCCATGCTTGAAGAAGTCAATGGTGGCCGCACCGACATCGGCCCGATGATCGCGCGCATTGCAGCAGCGCGCACCTATGAAAAGCAGGCAGATGTCTTTGCCGTGAGCATCAATGCCGGTTTTGCCGGTGCGGATGTCGCCACGGTTGGACCGACGGTGTTGGTGTGCGGACAGGGGGATTTTGCTGCGCACACGGCTTTCGCTGAAACGATAGCTGATGATATTTGGGACTGTCGCTTTGATGTGCTCAATAAGTATCTTAGTGTCGACGAGGCCGCTGCGATTGCTGTGACTCACAAGCCCGACAAGGGGCCACTAATCATTGCCGACTACGCAGATAATCCTGGTGCTGGTGGCTATGGTGATTCAACGGAGTTGCTGCGCGCATTGCTTGATGCGGGCGTGAGCAATGCCTGTTTTGCTCCCATGGTGGATGGCTCAACAGTGCAGTTGCTGCGAACTGCTGTTGTTGGCGAAAAGATGCAAATTACGCTTGGCGGCAAGACCGATCCTGACTTCGGAGGCGGTCCACTTATCGTTGAGGCCGAACTCGTCTCTCTCAGCAATGGTCATTTCATTGGCGATGGTCCAATGATTCATGGGCTGCATGGTAGTTTCGGCCCTAGTGCCGTGATCCGCGTCGCTGGGATTGAAATATTGGTGGTCACCATTCCCCGGCAAATACTTGATTTGCAGGAATTCAGGGCCTTTGGCATTGAACCGCAGAACAAACATGTTGTAGCGTTAAAGTCGATGCAGCACTTTCGCGCAGCGTTCGAACCGATAGCGGGACAAATTATAGTCTGCGACAGTGGCGCACTTTGCACCCCGCGCTACGACCGTCTTCCTTATCGCAATGTGCCAAGACCGATTTTCCCGTTGGACCTGTCTGAAAACTGATTTGTTCTACGTTGGCCTGCAATTCTGAGCCAGACAACTAGCCCTAGCGGTTTCCCTTAGACCTAAATCCGTAAGTTAATCGCGAGTCAGTCGTCTGGGCAGAGGCTAGATTTACAACTGGATAAACTTGCAGATTGCGATCGAGTCTTTTTTTAAGAAAAAAGCATCCGCAGGTTCAAAAAAGCTTCGGATTGAATCGCCCTTGGTTTAGTAGACACGCCAGGGTTGTTAAAAATGGTAACAGAGGAGGCGTTTATGATTGTTACTCGATACTGATCATCTTTGTTCAAATTGTCAGCGTTGAGCCTCGCTTTATCGGCTGACACTAGGCTAGTCCTCTTTCACTACGTCGCGGCTCTTCTTCTTTCTAAATACATTGGCGATGTCAATGCCGAAGTATCTCAAGCAAGAAACCAGTAGTAATACTGCGGTGGCTTCATCCAGGTTGCCGAGCCCAGGGATATTGTCTGGAATTAGTTCAAACACGCCCGCGCCTGGGTTGAGTAAATACAATATTGATAACAGGCCGACCATAATGACAACAATGTTCTTTTGCATGGACAATATCCAATCAATTCTATACTCAATGTGTCGTCCACTATACTTCACATAACGCTCGGACGATAACTCACGATTAAAGTGAGCATCCTAGCGTATCCACGGGTGTATATTAGAGAGCATGTACAAAGGGAAGCGACTTAACAGCATCAGCCACCTCATTGCAGGTATTTCGCGTCTTGGATCACCAGGCCATTTACTTGATCATTGCCGGAACTTACACTCCCTTCACATTAGACGCACTCAAAGGTTCATTGTGTTGGTGGATGTTTGGCGTGATCTGGGCACTGGTGCTGTTCGGGATCGTGCTGGACGCATTGCCACGCAAGGGAAAAAGACTGGTGCCCATTATGTGGAAACTCTAGGTATTCACAACCTTAGTGACAAATGGTGAGGTCATCGCGCGAACCAGTGCGCTGTAATTTAACTGAAAACTAATCTCGGCACCCACTGGCAAGCAATGCTCGGACTCGACAATAAGATGATCACTGCTCGCCCCAAGAAATTCAATTCCTGGAGGTGTTTGCAGGCCACTCGGATCTACATCCTGCTGCCCAACGGCTAGCACGGTCTGAGAGATATCACCCCGATTGGTGATAGGTGTCACCTCACCAAACGCGTTCTGGCCGACCTCGCCCCAGGGTTGTGACGGCTTATGCTTCGATTCGATCACTTCTGCGATGAGGGTAAAGGCGTCGGTGAATAGGCCCTCGATCGGTTGACGCTGCAGAGGCTCGCACCCTAGCAGCAGCGCTTCACCCAAGCGCAGGTCATTGATTCGGCCGGTGTCTGCACCGCTTAGCGCCCACTCGAGGTTGGCGGAGTTACCGCCAGAGACGATACTGAGCATCGGGCCAAAGATCGCGTCAATCGAATCGGCCAGCGCAGATAACTCTGCCATATTGTTGGTGTCGGGTGACACACCGCAGCGGCAAGCGAGGTTGGTGCCGATACCTTTGAGCTGAATATTCGGGAAACCAAGCGTCTCACGTACAGCACTCACCAGATCCCGCGACATAATCCCCTCACGCAGGTCACCCAGCTCGACCATTAGCACCACTCCGTGCGTCCGCTGCGCCTTCTGCGCGGCCAATGAAAGCTCGCTGATCACATCGAGCTCGGTGTTGAAACTGATATCAGCGTGCGCCACCACACGCTCCGCCTGGCTGAGCATCGGTGATCGGATGAGGGTCATCGATGCTGCTACCTGCGCGCCACGCATCGTTTCGATATTCTCAATGCGCGAGTCGCCAAGCCCGCCAACACCTGCGTTAAGCAATGCAGTGGCGATCTCAGGTGAACCCAAGCTCGCCTTGGTCACGCCTGTGACTGAAATACCACGTGCAGCCAAACGCTTAACCAGTGTGCGAGCGTTGTGTTCGATTTTTGCGAGGTCGATCTCTAATCGTGGTGCGCTCATTGTGCGCGCGCGATTAGCTTCTCCTTAATCTCAGGGAACGCTGAAAAAACCATCTCTACTAGACGCTCTGGCGATCTTGTCAGCGCATCGGTCGCAGGGATGCCAAGTTCGTGCTCATACTGTGTGATCGCCTCACCGACCTGGTCGTCAGTCATGTTCTCATGGTTGATGGTAAGGCCGATGACCTTGGTGTCTGCAAAGGTCTGAATGAGATTGATCTCCGAGGCCGCTGTCGGCATCTCCACCTGTTCAAAGTCACAACGATGGGTTCGTCCCGGTGCGTGCTGCAACACCACACCATCGGCACAACTGCCACGCAGGATAAAGCTGGAACTCAAGTAGGCGGGATGACTCAGCGAGCCCTGTCCTTCAATGAGGATCACGTCTGGCTGCTCGCCTTCGAACGCTTCAACGATGGTGGCTTCCATTTCACCCGAGCAGAACTGTGATGGGATCGCATCGAGTGCAATGCCATAACGAGCCCCCTGAATCAGACCGGTCTGGCCGGTGCCGACTAACACCGCTTTAATGCCACGATCGTTTAGCGCCTGGGTCATTATGGTCGCGGTGGTGCGCTTACCGATGGCACCGTCGGTACCGAGCACCGCGATACGCGGGCAGGTGACCTCAGCAATGCGGCCACTAAACATGCGCAGATCCTTCTTGGCGCGCGGTTTGCGAATATCGAGGATCGTCACGTTGTTCGCGATGCAGGCCGCTGCAAATACCGGGTCATCGTTCAAAAACTCATGGAGTCCGTTGATAATGTTCATGCCAAGCACCATTGCCTCAAGTACAACACCACGTTCGTGTGGCGACAGCATGCCGCTGGCCGGAGCCATACCAAAGATGAAGGTATCAGCTATGCCACCTGCCTGTGCCAGTGAATCATCAAGGTCACGACAAATCGGGATACCGTTTGGCTTATCGTCGAGCACCATGCCAGCATCAAGGCCAGCCTTTTCAGCGTCGATAATTGAGAGGATTTGGTATTTCTCTGAATAGCGAACAAGGCCGTTAGCGGTTTTACCGTCGGGGGCAGCGAAGTTGCCTTCGCAATATACGATCGCGGTTGAAACTGGATTTGATAATTTAGGTGGTGTGGCTATGGAAGGAGTGATTGCGGATAGTGGCTGAACGATAGAGATTGGTGGTGCCTGCTGAGAATAGGGGCGGGCTTGGGGTGGATGAAGATTGGTTGTAGACATGAAAATTCCTCAAGTTGAGCTCAGAGTAGGCGGCGGAATCGTGCCAGCCTGATAAAGCCGCATGTCAACAAGAGGACTCCACTAAGTAGTGGTGTGGTGTATGTAGGCGCGTACTATAACACAGATCGACGGTACGCGCCTAAGTAAGCAGGCACCCCCGCTCATTGAAGATAGCACCGACTAAGCCTGTAACTCCAAAAAAAAGAATAGATAATGCGCTACAGCAAACAACGGTGGCATGGGGTTCTTGAAGCACAACAGAAAATTACTATTAAGATGCCAACCTTGTACCTGGATAGGGATATTATCCCAAAAGAGAGGATGGGGTCGCATATTGCACTCAAGTATAAAGAATGCGGCTATTTGCATGAGTATGGGAATGGCCGCTTGGCCGATTTAGACAGCTCACTAAGTAACGGTCGACGACTGCTTCTAGGATGCTTAAATCATACGCTTTGATTATTGAAATGGCCGCTGTTGTTAAGTGTTATAAGATGCCTGCTCTCATACGAAGGCCTTGCAGTGTACGCAGATGTCTATTGGCAGGTGATCTTATAAGACACGAGGGAGGAAACCGCGGGCAGATGGGCTATGGGTATTTGAATAGAGTTTCCTTGTTCTAAATCAACTAAACAATGCGTAAACATAACAGCCAAGGCCATTATTGATTTTGTTTTGTGTGCTTGAGGTGGGTCTTGCTGTTTAGCGTATGTGGAAAAACGTGTATGTCGGTGTCTTGGGCAAAGCGGTATCCTTACCGTGTTGAGTCGGCAATAGTTGGACACGTAGTACGTTCGATATGCGGTAGTGATTATCATGACTCACCAATGACCATAGTGGTGCACGAGACAGTTGTCCGTTCATAAATATTTCAATGATCAGCATCGGCGCACCACAGCCTGGACAGACATAGGTAGGATCATACTGTTCATCACCGTAACCGCCATGTGTTGTATCGGCGTGATCGTTGATAACGTCGACCGTGATCGCTTCGGTCTTTTTTGCTTTCCAGCAGTTCACGCGCGCGCCAGATTATCTTTACGCCCAGTGTTAGCCATCAGGCCGTAATATCTAATACGATGAAAGCCTGAGGGTAAGATGTGAATGAGGAAGGGGCGGATAAACTCATCGGCGCTGAGTGTCATGGTCTTGTGTCGATCTCGCTCTTCGGCACGCTAGTCCTTCCACTTGAAGGTCACACCGTTTTCATCATGCTTGATGTCGACTATTGGCGATAGCGACTCGATGGGTATAGCGAGTCATGTGCAATGCATTGTTAAGTTTTGAACTAGACATCATTTTGTCCGCAGTTTTTACTGAAGGGAATACTACCAAAATTCTGCTTACTAAGAATCCAGTTAGATTCAACTATACTCATAAAGGCAGCTGGCTACTATACGAAATTAACAACCGTACTCTCTCATACCTTTTACTACCTCGCCATTATCGACGCTTTCCTGGCAGCATAAATGCACTACCCAAAAAACTACGTCGTGGCAAAAGGTCCGGGCCTTCATAAACACTTTTTACATCAGATATAGAATACACTGCATTCTGATCAAGCTCTTTAATTAACTCGATAAGCGAGGGTTGCGCCTTTTTTCAACGATAAGAAGCAGTTCAACCGGATTAGCTTCCCCCATATCACCATCGAATGAAACTACCTTAAACCCCTTCTTACGTATTTTTTCTGCTAGGACATCACGATTGAATGATATGCAGCGGATGAGTTCATCACCAATAGCAAAACGGCTTTCAATCCAAATACCAACATAATTACCCACTGCAAAACCACTAGCATAGGCCAATGCAAGATACCACTGATCAAGGTTTGTCAAAACCTGAGCTGCTGCAACTAACCAGATAATGATTTCAAAAAAACCAATAAATGAGGCCATAAATTTGTGGCCACGAAATACAACAATTGTTCGAAATGTTCCAAGCGAAACATCAGCAACTCTGGCAAGAAATATCAACGGCACTAACAAATACGGATATTCAATTAATAATTCTGACATTACTACACCTTGTTAATTACGAATGAAACATAACAGCAGTATAAA
>CALZIG010000059.1 GCA_945787585.1 uncultured Gammaproteobacteria bacterium
CAACGAACATGAAGCGCGCTACACCGCCAGTCTCGGCGATCTCGCCCACAGCCTTAAAACTCCACTAGCAGTGCTGCGCGGTGCGGTTGAGGCGCCGCATAAATCAGTCGAGTCACTGCGCATCACCACTGAAGAGCAGGTGCAGCGCATGGATCAAATCGTGCAATACCAGTTACAACGTGCCGCCACATCCGGGCGTACTGCACTAACCGCACCAATCAATCCAGAGCAGATCGCCAGCCAGGTGTTCGCCGCGCTCGACAAGGTTTATGCAGACAAAGGGGTACAGGGAAATCTTACCGTCTCTAATGAACTCGAACTCCACATCGAAGAAGGCGACTTGATGGAACTGCTGGGGAACCTGGTAGACAACGCCTATAAATGGTGCCAGCGACGCGTCGACGTTACGCTATCAATTGAAAACCAGGAAGCGCCAAGCGACCCTCAGCAACAGCGGTTACTGATTGAGGTCGCCGACGATGGCCCCGGAATTTCGCCGACACTTGCTGAAAAAGTGATTCAGCGTGGGTGGCGTCAGCGCGAAGCAGATGCGGTCGATGGGCACGGACTGGGGCTATCACTGGTGAGCGATATTGTGACTCTTTACGACGGTGAACTACAGATCAAACAATCACCACTCGGTGGTGCACTGATTCAGATATACCTGCCCGTCTAACGACGATTAAGCGATCTCAAAAGTGTCGCATGGCTGGGCATTCACGACGGCAGATTTCACATCCTGCACTTTCGATGCGGTTGAACCCTGCCATAACCACGTCTCGAATGCGCGCACCGTCACCTCTTCACCACAGGCTAGCAGCTCGACAGTACCATCTGCGCGATTGCGCACCCAGCCTGTCACGCCAAGTGCCCGTGCCTGCTGTTGAGTCGCGGCACGATAAAAAACGCCCTGTACCCTGCCAGTGATAACACAGCGCAGACAAAAAGTGGCGGCGGTTTGTGACATCCTATCATTCCAATCAGGGTCAATGTTTTTCGGAGGACTCTTTACCCTCAGCATGTGAGAGATAAATCGCCACGCCGATCAATGCGATGCCACCCGCGAGATAGAGCAGATCAAGCGGCGTCTCGTATTTAATATCCACCGCATACTCAAAGAACTTAACAATCAAAATCATCAAAATTACTTTTGCCAGACGGCTTTTCAGGTCATCCAGACTGGTAATCATCAGCACGCTCGAAGAGATCTTCTTACCTTTGGCGGGATCAATCGCACTGATAAATAGCTCGTAAAGCCCTAGCGCAAAAATCAGCAGCACCGTCGCCAGTAGATAGCCATCCACGATTTCGACCACATGAGTCACCGTTTCACCGCGCAGATCAGCACGTAGCTCAGGACTCAATGAGGGTGAAGCGTATCCGATGAGGTGGCTAATCATATAAAAGGCATCGACGGTCGCCATAAAAAACATCGCGAATGCAGCGGCAAGACTAGCAAGTACTGCTGACAGCACCACAAAACGGCTATTCCATAAAAAGCCTTCAAACACGAGTCCCATTTTATTCATTAGCTACCACGCTTATTTCAATGATTGATCACATATTTCCAAAGATGAATAAAATATCACGATGACGCACCATTATCACGCTGATTATGTTCAAAGGTGGTCAAACAGCGGGCGATCTCAGCCCCCAACAGCACCACCAGCCAGGAGACATAAATCCAGACCAGAAACACCGGGATCACCGCCAATGCGCCATAAATGACGGTGTAAGTAGGAAATGCCAGCAGATACCACGCAAACCCTTTTTTTGCCAGTTCAAATAGTAATGCCGCCACTATTGCAGCCACCACCCCGGCACCCCACGGCACCTCGCAGTTGGGCACCACGACATAAAATAGCAGCAGCGCAATGCCGGTGACGCCGATGGGCGCCATCACCAATAGTATATTTTTCACCCCTGTGACGGCCTCACCGCCATCGGCAATCAGTGGCAATGAAACCACATATGAAGTGAGCAAAATACTGGCCGCAAACAGAATAGAGCCTACCAGCAGCACCACGCCATAGATCAGCAGTGCGGAGAAAATGTTGCGCTTCGGTTTTGCCTGCCAGATATCATTCAGTGCAACATTAATGGCATTCATCAACATCAACGCGGTCAACATTAAAAACAGCAGGCCGATCACACCACTGCTGGCAGCGGTCTCGATAAACTGCTGGAAGTGCACTTGCAACTGTTGATTAGACGACGGTACAAAATTATTAAAAATATAACCCTGGATATCATCAACCAACGAAGCAAACAGCGGAAAGAAGGCGAGTATTGAAAAGACCACCGCCAGCAGTGGCACCAATGATAACAACGTGGTGTAACTCAGGGCCGCGGCGGTACGGGTACAATTATCCGCCATAAAATGACATAGGAGATAGCGCATAAAAAGAAATGTTACGCGCACACGGCCGGGACGGTTATTCAAAATAACGAATTATTCGAGTCGGAGGTCTTGCTCGGCCTGATGCCTCGCTTTATTTGCCAAACGAATCGCCTCATGAATTCTGTTTTCATCTGCGGCAACAACCGCTTGATCATAGAGTGCTGTCGCTTCATCTGAGAGCCGGCCTTGCTCGATCGCATTGAGCAGTGCTAACTTGGTGGCACTCATCACCTGCGCTATATCCTGCGCTTTAATCGCCTCGGCCCTGGCCGCCGTGGCGTCATTACGGGCATCACTAAAATCACCTGATGCCAATTCGCGTTCAGCCTTGTTGAGCAAGGCCTCAGCATGCTGCATCTTCTCGCGAGCATGTTCAGGCGCGCCAACGTCATGCGCAGCCTTCAGTGCCTGCCGTGCATCACTCATCTCCTGAGTAGGGGCACTCGCGCACGCCGTCAACAGCACAAGCCAGGGAATGAATAGAAAACCTGTTATTTTCAAACCAACCCCACCATAGCAACGATTCATCACAGATTACCGGACAGTACCGTAAAATTTAATCCAGCGCTTATTCTGTTCAACTGTATGAAATTATCACCCTCGTCCTGTAGGCTGTCAAGGAAAGGCACGTTAGAATAGTTAACATTAAAACCGATCCTAATATTGAGAGAAACAACGCATGACTACAACGATTTATCACAACCCACGTTGCTCTAAGTCACGTCAGACACTACAACTCCTGAAGGACAATAATATTGAGCCTGCCGTCATCGAATATCTAAAATCACCGCCATCAGCACCGGTGATTGATAACATTCTTAACCTGCTTAATATTGAGCCGCGCGAACTGATGCGAAAAAATGAGACGTCCTATAAGGTAAACAACCTCGATAACCCGGCACTCACTCGCGCTGAACTGATCGCCGCGATGGTGCAACACCCGATCTTAATTGAAAGGCCGATCGTCGTGAGCAACAACCAGGCGGTCATCGGCCGGCCGCCTGAAAACGTGCTGGAGATCATCTAACATGGCCGAGATATTGGTGCTCTATTACAGCCGCCATGGGAGTGTGGCAAAGATGGCGCAACTAGTCGCGCGCGGCATCGAAGAGGTTCCCGCAATGACAGCACGCATTCGCACCGTTCCTGCGGTTTCAACCGTTTGTGAAGCGGTTGAGGATAGTGTGCCGGATGAGGGCGCGCCATACGCAACCCATGACGATCTCAAACAGTGCGCAGGGCTGGTGCTCGGCAGCCCGACACGATTTGGCAACATGGCTGCCCCTCTTAAATATTTTATCGATAGCACCAGCGACCTTTGGCTCGGTGGTACGTTGAGTGGTAAACCTGCCGGCGTTTTCACCTCAACGGGCTCGATGCACGGCGGACAGGAGAGCACACTGATCTCGATGATGTTGCCACTGCTGCACCACGGCATGTTGATCAGCGGTATTCCCTACAGCGAAACCGATCTACTCAACACGCAGAGCGGTGGCACCCCGTACGGCGCAAGCCACCTTGCTGGGGGCGATGGCAAGTCACCGCTCACCGAAGAGGAGAAACGGCTCTGTCGAGCATTAGGAAAACGAATCGCAGAGACCGCGCACAAGCTTCAGACTTGAAGTAGCGCGACAAAACGAATCAGGTATCGCCTGCCATAAATACCTTTAAAAAAGGGATAGTGAGGCGCCGCTGCGCGACCAGAGTTGCGTGGTCGAGTCTTTCGAGTAACGCGAACAGCGAGTGCATATCACGTCGAGTACGGCTAAAAAGATAACGCGCAACATCATCGCTGATCTCCATTCCAATCGCCTGCGCGCGCATCTGCAATGCCTCTACTTTTTTTTCATCATTGAGTTCATTGAGCTGAAACACCAGCCCCCATCCGAGGCGTGTCATCAGATCTGGTAACAACAATGGCAGCCCTTGCGGCGCACTATTGGCAGAGACAACCAACTGTGTTCCGTTCGCCTGCATACGATTATAGAGGTGAAAGATCGCCTCCTCCCATTCGCTCTGTCCTGCAATCGCTTCTATATCGTCAAGACAGACCAACGCTAACGACTCCATCCCTTCAAGCAACGCGGGCGCGAACATCTGATAATCACGCAGCGGTAGGTAGACGGCGACTTCATCACATGCCGTCACACAATGACAGGCCGCCTGCATCAGGTGCGACTTGCCGCTGCCGGCAGTACCCCAGAGATAGAGCGCTGTCGCATCATCATTATCAGACACCGCCGCGCGCTGCAGGGTAACCACGACCTGCTGGTTGTCTGCGGGGAGAAAATTCTCAAAGGTTGCATGATCACGCAACCGGATACTCAACGGTAACTGCATCGCCATACTACTCAGGCATTACGCTTGTTTATTCGGTGGTGCATCAGCATTCACCGCAGCAGCCTCTGTTCCAGATTCGGATTCGGATTCAGAATTAGGCTCAGCGCACGGCGTGTTATCTGCCCCATAAATACCACTATCAAGATAGCGTTGATGGGCATAACGTAACAGCACCACTAATACCGCAGAGACTGGCAGTGCCAGCAAAATGCCAAAGAAACCGAATAGCTGACCACCGGCCATCACGGAAAAGATCACCATCACCGGATGCAGCCCGATACGTTCCCCCACCAGCCACGGCGTTAACACGAAGCCTTCCAGCAGCTGCCCGACACCAAAGACGGCAATCACCAACAGTAGTAGTGAAAAGTCA
>CALZIG010000060.1 GCA_945787585.1 uncultured Gammaproteobacteria bacterium
AAGAAAAAGGATGAAGCGGCGCGTCAGGAAGCTGAATTAGATAGCCTGCTACGCAATGATAAAGGCGACCTGTAGTCGTCACTAAAACAGAGTAGAGTAATAAAGATGTTGGCTGAGCGTTTAAAAAGGGTGAAGTACCCCAGCGTAATAGTATGTTTGCTGCCACTCCTGTTAATGGGGTGTGCGGGTAGTGAAGATACCCCCACGTTACCGATAAAATACTGGGATGATATAGAGGTGTCGGTGGAAACACGGCCACCGAAAGTTAAAGTCGGCATGGTTGAGTTTGTTGTGATTACCGCGACTAAGGGGGTTAAACCCTCGAATGAGCTGGTGGTTTCACTGCGAATGGAGGGGCGTGAAAAGTGGCATCAGGCGATTCAGGACGGTTTCCTGGGCGTCTATCGTCGCGTGGTGAATGTGCGCGATCCAGCGAAGGATGTACTGGCGGTGAAGTTACGCGTTAAAAGGACTGAGGACGAAAAGATCCTGTATTTTCCGCTGGCACAGCAACAGACGAGAGCGGCGGCAGCGCAGTAATGGCCTGTTGCCAGTGATCGTTTAAGGCAACCGTACTAGACTATTTTCGTTTCAATCCCGGTGCATCGACCCAGCGGCGAAACAGCATAATTCTGTCATTGCCCTCTTTTTTCTGACAACGAGGGCAGTTGAGGTGGCTGAGGTAGAGCTCTTTAGGGCGCTTGCCTGACTCGATCAGTCCAATGGACATCTCCCGTACCGGTACCTGCAGTGTGCTCACGTTGCCTGTGTGAATCTGCACGCGCAGATTAAATGGGCTGGGCAGATAACTGATGCGCCGCGATGCGGAACGGTTATGGGTGAGCAGCCGAATGCGCTTGCCGCGAAACATGCCGGTCCGTGTCAGTGCCAGTCCCGGCCACTGCTCTTCCAGTTCGAGATTGGCAATCTCTGTCTGCTGCCGTTTCGCATAAAGCTCATAGGCGATCGGCATATGCAGGAAGCATGTGATGGGTATCGTATGGATGGACTGCCCACCCAGATCAATATCCTGATTGTGCCATTCCGGGTATTCGCTGGGACAGCCGCACTCACGAATCATGACTTTTTATAGGCCCTTTTGACTGTCGCAAACACGTTAAAAAAGAAGACCCAGAAACCCATGCCCATAATGGTAGCGACGGTGGCGATGATCGGTTTATATATTTTGTGCATCTCGTCCATGCCTTCCAGGTCACCGGCTAATAACAGGTTGCCTTCGAGCGTGCCGAAGATCATCAGCGTACTGTAAAAGCCAATCAGCCCCAGTGCTGTCCACCAGAAGGTGTGAAACACCAGACGGCGCGACCACAGTGCCACACCGGAAATCTTGGGGAGCATGTAATAAGTCGCCGCCATGCAGAGGATCACGACGCCACCGATGACGTTCATATGTGCATGGGCGAGCGGATCGATCATGTGCCCCGGGCCGCCGTAGGGGCTGCCGATGGAGTCGAGCCAGGCGCGCACGGGGGGCTGAATTTGCCACACGCCGTGAACGGTACCGATGAAAAAGCACAAGGCCGAAAAGAACAGAAATTTGATCAGATCACGATCTTCGGTTGCTGGGGTTTGCTGAGTTGTCATTAATTAAGTCTTTGAATATTAATTAGTTATGCTGTGCCGGTGAGGTGTGACAGGCAGGGCGCGTGGTGTTTTTCTGTACATTAAGTCTATCTAATTCATGGGTGGCACGCAATCTATCTGCCGTCGATGCAAGCCCCGTTATTTACCGATTATTTAAGGGTGGCGGCCAGCCCGCCACCGCGTGGGTCGCTGGCAGCTGCGACGCTGTTTTGACTGCGGTCCCACAGGATCGCCTGCATATTCCCGTACTGACGGCGCCCTTCTTTGAGGGTGTGGCCCATCGCTTCGAGTGCGGCGACTGTTTCACTGCTGAAGGTGCCGGGTTCAAAACTGAGCTGATCTGGCAGGTACTGATGATGAAAGCGCGGCGCACTGACCCAGTCTTGTGGTGGTTTGTTCGCCGCAAATTCCAGTGCGCCGAGTAGCACCATCGTGATAATGCGGCTGCCGCCGGGGGTGCCGAGGATGGCAACGCGCTGCTTATCTTCCAGAAAAGTTGGCGACATACTCGAGAGCGGGCGCTTGCCGGGTTCGATCGCATTGGCGCTGTTGCCGACCAGTCCATAAATATTGGGTGTGTTGGGTTTCGATGAAAAGTCATCCATCTCATCGTTGAGCAGCACGCCGGTGCCCGCAGGCACAAAGGCGGCGCCAAACGGGTAGTTGATCGAGAGGGTGGCGGCGACGCGATTGCCCTCACGGTCGAGTATCGAAAAATGGGTGGTGTCGCTGCCCAGTCGATTGTCAGCGATGCCGGGTAGTTGATCACTTGGGGTTGCCTTTGCGGGATGGATGGTGCCCGCCAGCCCTGCGGCATAAAACGGGTGGGTGAGTCGTTCGGTTGGCACGGCCACAAAGTCCGGGTCGCCCAGGTATTCGGCGCGGTCACGATAGGCGCGGCGCATCGCCTCGGTAATCAGGTGGATGCGAGTGGCTTTATCCAGCTGCTCGAGCGGATAATTTTCGAGAATCTGAAACATCGTCGCCAACGCGATACCACCCGATGATGGCGGCGCGGCGGAGGTGATTTCAATGCCGCGGTAGCGTGCCTTAACTGGCGTGCGCTCGCTCACTTTATATTGCTGTAGGTCTTCCAGTGTCCAGATACCGCCCGCAGCACGGCTACCGTTGACCAGTTTTTCGGCGATCGGGCCACGATAAAAGCCCGCGGTACCCTGTTGCGCAATGGCGCTGAGCGTGTTGGCGAGGTCCGGCTGTCTAATCACGAAATCGGTGGGCGGTAGTTCATCATTATGTAAAAAGATGGCGGCCGCCGCGGGTGACTTTTGTAACGCCTTGAGACGAAAGCCGGCCAGTCGTCGATAGCGTTCATCCACCGCAAAGCCTTCACGGGCAAGGCGTATCGCCGGGGCGAGGCTCTGACTGAGCGGTAATTTTCCGTACTGGCTGGCGAGGTGCTCCAGTGCGGCAGGGACGCCGGGGATGCCCGCCGCAAGCGGCCCATCAATCGACAGCTTCGGCACCACATCGCCTTTGTCATCGAGATACATATCGCGGTGGGCCGCGAGGGGCGCACGCTCACGGCCATCAAGCATGGTCTGAAAGCCGTCGGAGGCGCGGTGCAGCAACCAGAAACCACCGCCGCCGAGGCCAGAGCCCGCCGGTTCAACCACTGCCAGTGCGGCGGTCACCGCAATCGCAGCATCGAAGGCGTTGCCGCCCTGATGAATAATTTCGATGCCGGCGTCAGTGGCGAGTGGATGTGCAGAGGCGACGGCCGCAGCGGGTGGTTTCGGCGCGCTGATTTCTGCAACACTCAGGGGCGAAAAGAGGATCAGCGCGGCGCTGAGCAGTAATTTTAAAGTGTGCATAAGCGTGGGTGTCTGGATGAGTGCGATACTACGCGTGAACACAGGGTCGGCCTTAGCCGGCCTCGCTGGCCTGAATACGTTCGTACCTTGCCATCAGCGCCTCTTTACTGTCGACGTGGTCAGGGTCCATCGGGATGCAGTCGATCGGGCAGACCTCAACGCATTGTGGGGTGTCGAAATGGCCGACGCA
>CALZIG010000061.1 GCA_945787585.1 uncultured Gammaproteobacteria bacterium
CAGGATCGTTGGGTACAGTCTGTGCCGGTATGTCGATAAATTGCGCACCGGTAAGGTATTGACCGGTCAGCGAAGCGGAGGCATTCATGATGTCCGCGGGTGTCCCCTGAGCAATGATCTCACCGCCATGGGTGCCGGCACCGGGGCCGATATCGAGTACATGATCGGCCGCACGGATCGCATCTTCATCGTGTTCCACCACGATCACGGTGTTGCCCAGATCGCGCAGATAGGTGAGTGTCTGTAGCAGGCGACCATTGTCGCGCTGATGCAACCCGATCGATGGTTCGTCGAGGACGTACATCACCCCGACCAGCCCCGCGCCGATCTGACTGGCGAGGCGGATGCGCTGTGTCTCACCGCCGGAGAGGGTGCCCGCGGTGCGATTGAGTGCCAGATAGTCGAGCCCAACATTCACCAGAAAGCCGAGGCGCTGGTTGATCTCTTTGACGATCTTGTCGGCAATCTCACCGCGCCAGCCGGGCAGGGAGAGTTGCGTAAAAAACTCATGCGCACGACCGACCGGCATCGAGGTCACTTCGGGCATCGTGGTGTCGGCGACAAAGACGTTGCGTGCTTCGGTGCGCAGGCGAGTACCGCCGCAGTCACTGCATGACTGGTGGCTGATGTACTTGGCGAGCTCTTCGCGCACCACATTGGATTCGGTTTCGCGATAGCGGCGCTGCATGTTGGGGATGATCCCTTCAAAGCTATGGCTGCGTAGTTCACTGCCGCCGCGCTCATTGAAGTAGGTGAACTCGATCTGCTCGTCGCCACTGCCGTCAAGGATGATATTGCGGGTTGTCTGGGGTAGATCTGCAAACGGGGTATCGAGGTCAAACTTATAATGTTTCGAGAGGGCATTGAGCAGTCTGGAATAGTAGGTGTTGCGTTTATCCCAGCCGCGAATCGCACCTGCTGCGAGGCTTAGTTCTGACTGGGTGACGACACGTTCCGGGTCAAAAAACTCCATCACGCCAAGGCCATCGCAGGTGGCGCAGGCACCGGCTGGGCTGTTGAACGAAAACAGTTTCGGTTCAAGGTCAGAGATACTGTAGCCGCAGTGCGGGCAGGCAAATTTGGCGGAGAACAGTTGTTCATTGGCGCTGTTTTCAGCCTCATCCATAAAGGCTACTTTTACAATGCCTTCAGTGAGGTGGAGTGTCGTTTCAATCGATTCTGCCAGCCTTTGTTGCAGATCTGCGCGCACCTTAAAGCGGTCGACAATCACTTCGATGGTGTGCTTTTTGTGTAGATCCAGCGTGGGAGGATGATCCAGTTCGATGATCTCACCATTGATGCGGGCGCGGATAAAGCCCTGTGCGCGGAGCTCTGCCAGCAGTTGCGTGTGTTCTCCTTTACGATCACGTACCACCGGTGCCAGCAGCATCATGCGCGACCCCTCAGGCAGGGCGAGGATGTGATCCACCATCTGGCTCACCGTCTGTGCCTCCAGCGGCTGGTGGTGTGTCGGGCAGCGCGGTTCGCCTGCGCGTGCAAATAGTAGGCGCAGATAGTCGTAGATCTCGGTGACGGTGCCGACGGTCGAACGCGGATTGTGCGAGACGGTCTTCTGCTCGATCGAGATCGCAGGGGACAACCCCTCGATATGGTCGACATCGGGCTTTTCCATCACCGACAGAAACTGGCGCGCATAACTGGAGAGCGACTCCACATAGCGGCGTTGCCCTTCGGCGTAAATGGTGTCAAACGCAAGTGAGGATTTGCCCGAACCGGAAAGTCCGGTGATAACAATCAACTGGTTACGCGGGAGGTCTACGTCAATATTTTTTAGATTATGGGTGCGTGCCCCACGAATCTGAATGGTGTCCATGCAATGTTCCTACAGCTAAGCTAACCTGCTAATATACGCCTTTTAGCTCGTCGAAGGCAAAATAGATCCATGATTCACACTGATATGACCCCGATTGAAAAGCGTGCAGCGTTTTCGCTGGCCGGTATCTTTTCCCTTAGAATGATGGGGCTTTTCATGATTCTGCCGGTCTTTGCGCTCTTTGCGACGGATATCGAAGGGGCCACGCCGGTGATGATCGGTCTGGCGATCGGCATCTACGGCCTCACACAGGCGCTGTTTCAGATCCCCTTTGGCATGATGTCGGATAAGTTTGGGCGTAAACCGATTATCACGCTGGGGCTGATCATCTTTGCAATCGGCAGCGTCGTTGCGGCGACCTCAGACAGCATGCTCGGCATTATCATTGGCCGTGCGTTGCAGGGCAGCGGGGCCATTGCCGCGGCAGTGATGGCACTGGCAGCCGATTTAACCCGCGAAGAACACCGTGCCAAGGCGATGGCGGTAATCGGCATGACTATCGGCCTCTCCTTCACCGCATCGCTGGTGCTGGGTCCGCTGCTGAACGGGGTGATCGGGGTGCCGGGGATCTTCTGGATGACGGCGGTGCTGGCGATTGGCGGTATCTTTGTACTGAAATTTGCCGTGCCCAATCCGGTGCAGAGCACCTTTCATCGTGATGCGGAGCCGGTGCCGGGCTACTTCATGAATGTACTGAAGGACAAGCAGCTACAGCGCCTTGATTTTGGGATCGCATCACTGCACATCATTCTTACCGCAACCTTTATTGCGCTGCCGTTTGCGCTGCGCGATTATGCCGGGCTTGAAGTTGCCGATCACTGGTACGTCTACTTTCCTGTGCTACTACTGTCGCTGGCGATATCGATCCCCTTTATTGTGATTGCAGAGAAGAAGCGCAAAATTAAAGAGGTCTTCGTCGCGGCGATTGTGGGTATTTTAGTGGCGCAATTAGGGTTGGTATTCTTTTATGATTCACTGGTAGCGATTTGCCTGCTGCTAGCCTGTTTCTTTATCGCCTTTAACACACTGGAAGCGCTATTGCCCTCGCTGATTGCGAAGTTCGCACCGGCAGATAAAAAGGGCACCGCAATGGGCGTTTATTCCACTTCGCAGT
This sequence comes from uncultured Gammaproteobacteria bacterium, assembly GCA_945787585.1. Lineage (GTDB taxonomy): Bacteria > Pseudomonadota > Gammaproteobacteria > SZUA-140 > SZUA-140 > SZUA-76. The sequence continues at coordinate 2,949 of CALZIG010000061.1, forward strand.
TTCTCGGTGCTTTTGTTGGTGGCCTGTTAGGCGGCGCCATTTATGGCTGGTTTGGGCTATCGGGTGTGTTTTTCTTCTGCACCGTCGTCGCTGGCGCATGGTTCTTTGTTGCGCAGAGCATGGAGACACCGCGTTTTCTCGCTAACTTTATGTTGCATGTGGGTGATGTTCCCGCTGATCAGGTCGCCGTACTGGAGCAAGATCTGAAGCAGGTCAAAGGCGTTGCGGAAGCGTTGTACGTCGCGGAAGAGGGCACTGCCTATCTGAAGGTAGATAACCGTGAACTGGATGGCGATGCGCTGGAACAGTTTGTAAAAGAGGTTGAAGATGCTGAACTCAGTAGTGCCGAGCATGGCGAAGGGGTAGCGGAAGATACGCACAAGCGTGTGCCGCAAAACTAAATAATCACATTGTAAACGTATAGTCGAAAATATAAGTTTGGGAGAGCGGTAATGGCAAGAGG
>CALZIG010000062.1 GCA_945787585.1 uncultured Gammaproteobacteria bacterium
GCTTCTCTTTCCTTAACGGCCTGTGGACAGAAGGGCGACCTCTATCTGCCCGCGGCCTCACAGCTACTGAATAAAATTATATTTTAAGATGGATCATTTTAATTATCAGAACGGAGCGCTGTTTGCTGAAGGCGTTGCACTTAGCCATATTGCAGCAGAATTTGGCACCCCCTGTTACGTCTACTCGCGTGCGACATTAGAGCGCCACTGGCGAGCCTTTGATGATGTCTTTGCCGAGCACGATCATCTGATCTGTTACGCAGTAAAGGCCAACTCTAATCTTGCGGTGCTCAATCTGTTTGCAAGACTTGGCTCCGGTTTCGATATTGTTTCGGTGGGCGAGCTGGAGCGTGTAATCACGGCAGGCGGCGACCCGGCCAAAGTGGTCTTTTCCGGCGTTGCCAAAACAGCCGCTGAAATGCGACGCGCACTGGAAGTTGGCATCCTCTGCTTCAATGTTGAGTCTGAAGCGGAACTGGAACGATTAAATACCGTCGCGGCGGAGATGGGCGTACAGGCGCCGGTCTCGCTACGTGTCAACCCCGATGTCGATGCGCAGACCCACCCGTATATTTCCACCGGACTGAAAGAGAATAAATTTGGCATCGATATCGCGCAGGCACCGGCCGTCTGTGCACGCACAGCGACCATGTCGAACATCAACTTGATGGGCATCGATTGCCATATCGGTTCGCAGTTGACCGATGCGGCACCGTTCACGGCGGCGTGTGACCGACTGCTGCTACTGCTGGATGAATTGAAATCGCAGGGCATCGAGATTCATCATCTCGATCTCGGCGGCGGGCTCGGCATCACCTATGATAAAGAGGCGCCGCCATCGCCTGCGACTTATGCAAAGGCGCTGCTCGATAAACTCGGTGGGCGGGGTTACAAGATTATTCTCGAACCGGGACGCGCCATTGCAGGTAACGCTGGAGTACTGCTAACGCAGGTCGAATACCTCAAAAGTAATGACTATAAAAACTTCGCGATTGTCGATGCCGGCATGAATGATCTGCTGCGCCCGTCGCTGTACAGCGCGTGGCAGGCGATCGTGCCCGTGCAGCAGCAATCAACTGCGCAATCGCATTGCTACGATGTCGTTGGTCCAGTGTGTGAGACTGGCGACTTTATCGGCAAGGGGCGTGAACTGGCAATTGAGCAGGGCGACCTGCTGGCAGTGCGTTCATCCGGTGCCTACGGTTTTTCGATGAGCTCCACCTATAACTCGCGTCCGCGTTGTGCGGAAGTGATGGTCGATGGGAACAACACTTATCTCATTCGTCGTCGCGAGACGATTGAAGAACTTTATCGCGGCGAGACATTACTACCGGAGTGACCTTGATGCAGCGTACACCCGAACCAGATTTGATGGACGACGATACACAGGCGCGTGCCTACGCCGAGGCAGATTTTAGTGAACCGCATGAACACTTTATTGAGCTGTTTAAGGCGCAGTGGCCTGAGCGGATCATCAAAGGGCGTGTGCTGGATCTCGGTTGTGGTGCGGCGGATATCTCGATTCGATTTGCCAACGCCTACCCCGAATGCGAGATCGAAGGGGTCGATGGCTCGAATGAGATGCTCGCCTATGGTATCAAGGCGGTCAGCGCGGCGGGTCTGTCGAGCCGGATTGATCTCTCGCATTATTACCTGCCGGATGAGGCGCTACAGGAGCAGCGCTTCGATGCCGTCATCAGCAACAGCCTGTTGCATCACCTCAAAGATCCCATGACGCTGTGGCAAACCGTTCGAGCCTGCGTGCAATCTAACGAAACTGTGGGTACGCCTGTGTTCATAATGGATCTACTGCGCCCATCAAATGAAGCGGAAGTGGCGCGCCTGGTCAACGAATATGCGGCTGATGAACCAGCGATATTACAGCGTGATTTTCATCGTTCACTGTGTGCCGCTTACCGGCCCGATGAAGTAGAGGCGCAACTGGCAGAGGCTGGCTTGAATGCACTGAAAGTGCAAGTCGTCAGTGACCGCCATCTCATCGTAGCCGGTCTTTTATAGAATTTCAGCGAGTAGTTTTTCAACCCGGCGACGAATATCATCGCGCGTAGCGCGGAATGCCTCAGTGATCTCCACTTCACTGCCAGCCGCTTTGGCGGGGTCTGACAATGGCCAGTGAATACGCGGCAAGTCTGCCGGTACAGCCGGGCAGAGTTCATCAGCATGGCCACAGACAGTCACTAGCAGCGTGGTTCGTGTCAGCATCTCCGGCGTCACTTTGGTCGACGCCTGACCTGAGATATCAACACCCGCTTCGGCCATAATGGCGATCGCACGCGGGTTTTTGCCATGTGCCTCAATCCCTGCCGAGAGAATCTCCGCACGCTCGCCAGCAACCTGTTTAGCCCACCCCTCCGCAATTTGTGAACGGCAGGCGTTACCGGTGCAGAGAAACAGGATGCAGGGTTTTTGTGTGGTCAAGCGAGGTTTCCTTGGGTTAGCGCTGGTTGAGCTTGATAAACTTTGTCAGTTTTAAGAGTTTACCGTTTTTTTCTGTATTTAGTAATTCTGTCTTTTGGTTGCCCTGGAAAGGGTGACCCAGGTTTTGTCTTGCCTGTGCTTTCGGAAGCTGATTCTCAGTTAAGCTCGCGAGGTTTTTAGCCGATGCGATATGTGTGGGTCTTTGCTAATGAAGCGTTGGAAACATTTGTTAGTGGCGGTGATTCTATAAAAGTAAAATATTTTTTCTCGTGTTTTGGGTTAATAGATAACTAACTGAGGTATAGGTGGTAGGAAATGGGCAAGTGTTACGCGTTAACCGCATGTTTAGTCGGTCTCGTGATTATGGTGGCTAATATTCCCGCTTTCGCTGAAAAAACCAAAGGCGTTGAACATGTCCGAATACCGACTATTATTGGAGGCTTAGGTACTATTCCAGTTGATGAAGAGCTGAATGAAATGAGAGCGAAGATACCCGCTTTTATTTCATCGCTTCGTGAGATGCTTAAAAAGAGAGAGTTTGAGAAGTTAAACGTACTATTGTTGCAATATGAAGAGGCGTACGAAGAAGATGTGAGTAATGAGGTGGCGTTGTTTGATGCGTACCGTGCGTTTGCCGTGAATGATAGTACTTATGAGGCGCTGATGGATGAGTGGATTGCTGCTTATCCAGAGAGTCACCAGCCTTACTTGATTAGGGCGTCATATTTTCATAAGCAGGGGTGGGTCAGCAGAGGGTCGAAATGGGCAAAAGATACTTCAGAAGAACAATTTGAGGGGATGAGAAATTATTTCTTAAAAGCAATCAAAGATATCGAGCGTTCGTTTGAGATAAGGCCAGGTCATGTTGTTTCATATTCATTATTGATCAATGTCTACAAATCATTGGGGAGGCCGGAAGATGTAGGGCGTATTGTTGATAAGGCTTTGAGTGAGGCGCCTTCTTCTTTTGAAGTCAGGTCATCTTATCTTCTGGCGATTACACCCAGATGGGGTGGTTCATATGAAGAGATGGATCAGTTTTCTGATGAGGCTCTGATACATTTATCAAAGAATCCACGCTTAATGACGCTTAAGGGGTATGCTTATTATGATGCTGGAAGAATTCAAATGAGCGCTAAAAATTACGGTGTCGCTAAGGACTTATTTGATGTGGCGTTATCATTTGGTGATTTGGCGATGTTTTATAATGCGCGCGCAAGAGCGTTTGAAAAGTTAAAAGAAAGTGATGATGCCTTGAAGGATATTAATCAGGCGATTGAGATGAACCCACATGTTGCTGATTATTACTTTCGAAGGGCCAGGATTATGAGTGGTAAAAAAATGTTGCGAGAATCACTCATCAATATTGAGATTTCAGACCAACTATCACCTAATGATAAAGATACAATTAAATATATAAAATGGCTTGCGGAAAGGTTTATTTACACTGGATACGAAAAAAGAAAAACAAAAAATTTTGAGGGTGCCCTTGATGATTACAACCTGGCAATACGAGCAAATCCTGTTGGAGGCAGTTCATATTACAGGCGTGCACAGGTATTAATAGACAAAAAAGACCTGGGGTCTGCTTATCGTGATTTAGAGAAATCGATCCAGCTTGACCCTAATAATTTTGATGCTTATCACTTAATGGATTGGGTGTTGGTTCAGTCTTCAAGATGGGACGAGATAATAAAGTACTGGGATAAATATATTGCTTTAAACCCTGAGAGTGATAAAGCATACCTTGAAAGAGGCGGTGCACATTTTAGGAAAAGAGATATTGTCGCTGCGGTAGCCGATGCAAAAAAGGCGGCAGATCTGGGAAATGTCGAGGGTCAAAAAACATATGACCGTTATAAGCATATGGTGAATTAACTAAATGTGAAGTCTGACCTGGTTCGTAGGGCGAAGCGTAATCCGCCGCATGTTTTGGATAGTTTCTTGAAAATAGGTTGTGTTGCTTCGCAACGCTCGGCGGGTTACGCCTTTCAGGCTAACCCACCCTACATTTATTCTGCTTCATCAAACCCATGCTGCCGCCACGCTTCATAAAGAAAAATCGCCACCGCATTA
>CALZIG010000063.1 GCA_945787585.1 uncultured Gammaproteobacteria bacterium
TAGTCGTGGATGAAAAACAGATTGTAGATAATATGATCTTAAGTCTGATGACGCCTGCTACTGCGCAGCAAGTAGATGCATTGTCTGCTTTATACAATATACATCATGAGTCGTTGGTGCACCGCACTAATATTTATCGTCTCTATCTGTACCTTTTTGCAGTTTCGTTGCTGATATATCTTGCTTTTATTATGTTTAAGTTGAAGAATAATGCGACGGTATTACGGCGAACTGTGCGAGATCTTAATTATCAAAAGTTTGCGTTGGATCAACATTCGATTGTCAGTATTACCGATAAGGATGGTGATATTACCTATGCCAATGACAGGTTGTGTGATGTTAGCCAATTCAGTCGCGAAGAGTTATTGGGTAAAAATCACCGCATAATAAATTCTGGTTATCACCCTGATGAGTTTTTTGGTGACCTATGGGGCACCATTAAAAGCGGTAATGTGTGGCATGGAGAGGTCCGCAGTCAGAAAAAGAGTGGTGAATATTTCTGGGTGGACTCTACGATTGTGCCATTTGTTAACTCCGAGGGAGAACCGTATCAATATGTCGGGATCAGGACTGATATTACTGAGCACAAACGGTTAGAGACTGCGCTCTTTAAAGAGAAAGAGCGGGCACAAATTACGCTGGAATCTATTGGTGATGGGGTAGTCACGACGGATGCTGAAGGCCTGGTTGATTATATGAATCCTCGTGCTGAGATGCTTTCCGGCGTGGGGTTAGAAGAGACCAGGGGGCGCTCGTTGAGTGCTTTGTTGAATGTATTTGATGAGTCAACTCATAATATGATTGAGGCGCCTATTGAGGCTTGTCTACAAAAAGGGCAGCGGATTGTACTGCCGGGACAGGTGATTGTTAATCAGCATACAGGGAAAGAGTATGCAGTTGAGGTGACGGCGAGCCCTATTCTGGATAGAGAAGGCAGCGTTGTCGGTGTTGTGATTGTGTTTCATGATGTCACGGAGTTGCGAGGGCTGGCCAATAAAGTTTCCTACCAGGCAACTCATGACGCGCTGACAGGCTTGATTAATCGCCGAGAGTTTGAACGTCGCCTGGAACTATTATTGGGAAATGCTCGCTCAGATAATTCTGAGCACGCACTCTGCTATATCGATCTGGACCAGTTTAAGATAGTGAATGATACCTGTGGACATGTTGCGGGTGATGAGCTATTGCGGCAATTAACGACGTTATTACAGGCTAGGGTGCGTGATCGAGATACACTTGCGCGCCTTGGTGGCGATGAGTTTGGCGTATTACTGGGTAATTGTCAGCTGAATAAGGCAGAAGTGATCGCTGAAGAGTTTTGTCGTGTGGTTAAAGAGTTTCGTTTTGTCTGGCAGGATAAGAGCTTTGAAATTGGTGCAAGCATTGGACTCGTCGCTATTAGGAAAGAGAGCGGTAGTATGACTGACCTGTTGAGTGCGGCAGATGCTGCCTGCTACGTGGCCAAAGACAAAGGACGAAACAGGGTATACGTCTATCAGCCAGATGATGAGGAGCTTGTGGCGCGGCACGGCGAAATGCAATGGGTATCACGTATTAATCAGGCGCTTGATAAAGAATATTTTAAACTTTATTTTCAACCTATTGTGCCGTTGCAGGGAGCCGAAGAGCGTTTGCACGTAGAGGTTTTACTGCGTATGTGGGATGCGTCATCTGAACGACTGATCTTCCCGATGGCATTCATCCCAGCGGCAGAACGATTTGACCTGATGCCCTCAATCGACCGTTGGGTGATACGTAACGTATTCTCTTTTTGTGAGCGTAGTGGCCGTGATGATGTGGTCTACGCAGTAAATCTTTCTGGTGCTTCGTTGAGTGATGCAGGCCTCATGGAGTTTTTACGCGAGCAGTTTGATAATTACAAAGTGACGCCAGGGAGTATTTCCTTTGAGATTACAGAGACTGCTGCAATCTCGAATTTAAGCGAAGCGATCCATTTTATTTCTGAATTTAAGACGCGTGGCTGTAGTTTCTCGCTCGATGATTTTGGCAGTGGACTTTCATCCTTTGCCTACCTTAAAAACCTGCCGGTCGACTACCTGAAGATCGATGGTGGCTTTATTCGTGGCATTGTTGATAATCCAGTTGATTGTGCAATGGTCGAGTCAATTAATCATATTGGCCACGTAATGGAGATTAAAACTATTGCTGAATTTGTTGAGAACGAAGAGATTTATAAGTGCGTTAAAGATTTAGGCATCGATTATGCGCAGGGTTATAATATGGCTAAGCCACAGCCATTGAGCGGACTTTTTAAAGATAAATAATAGGGCTTGTTGCTATGCGAATACTTCACACCATGCTTCGTGTGGTCGATCTTGAAAGATCAATCAGTTTTTATACTGAGGTGTTAGGCATGCGCCTGCTGCGGCGCGATGACTACCCTGATGGGCGTTTCACACTTGCCTTTGTCGGCTTTCAGGATGAAGTCGATGGTCCAGTGATTGAATTGACCCATAACTGGGACGTCACTGAGTATGTCCTGGGTGATGCCTTTGGGCACGTTGCGCTGGAGGTGGATGATGCTTATCGTGCTTGTGATGATATCACGGCACGAGGCGGCAACGTGGTGCGTGCTGCTGGGCCAAAGAAGGGTGGCACCACCGTGATCGCCTTTGTAGAAGACCCCGATGGCTATAAAATTGAATTGATCCAGAAGAAAAACAGATAAACAATATTGGGTAATGGGGGAGATAAATGAGGATAGCAAACTACGTGGTATTGAGCGGTTGCCTACTGTTGAGCGCCTGTTCCGACCTTCAACCGGCTAAGACCGCGACGGTGGGTGGGTATGCATTGCAGGTAAAGACCGACCCTGCTCCATTGATGGTGGGTAAAAGCGCAGGCATTACGCTCTCTATCCATGATGGAATAAATCAACCGGCCAATAACTGCAAAGTGCGTTTTCGTCAGTATATGCCGGGACACGAGATGGAGCTTGATGACACTTACGTGTTAATGGTCGATCAGGCCAAAGTCGGCAAGTATGCCGCTCACAGTGGTGAATTTAGAATGGGGGGGGACTGGGTAATCGAGTTTGATTTTGCCTGTGGTAAAGACCGCCACACTCAGCCATTTGATTATCATCTTGAATGGCCAGAATAGTCGGTCGATTATTAGATAATGACTGATCTGTTGTCCTGCCTGCGCGCATTAAGCATTAAATATAGTCGCAGGCATAACAAACCCACTAATGAAAGATAGCTGATAGCGGCCCCGCCGCTGTCACTATTGCCGCGAGATGAATCGAGCTGGATGACGATGGTGTTATTGGCCTGATCACTGTCTGTCAGATTGGCGAGTACGGTGGGCGTGTGGAGTAGTGTGCCCAGGCCGATCGCGGTGACGTCGACCGTGATCGTCGCGGTATCGCCTCTGGCCATGTCGCCCAGCTGGCAAGTCAGGTCCTGTGAATAACTGCAACTGCCGCGAGTGGTGGTGACTGCCAGAAAACCACTAATGCGTGGTAACTCTTCTGAGTAGCTGGCAGCCTTTGCAGTGCTCATGCCGATGTTAGTAATCGTGAGTTGATAGCGTGCGATTTCACCCTCTCTAACCTTTGTCGTGATGAAGTCACCCGTGATCACAAGATCGTGATTGTTGGCGTAGAGAATGTGACCGGCGGTCCCTGCGGCAATGAACTTGCTCTCATCCCACGTGACCGCTTTAAACAGGCTATTTGTGCCGGTTGAAATCGCCGTCCACGCTAGTCCATCCTCGCTGACGACGATGGTGCCGGAGGGGCCGACGCCAGCAAACTGAGTGCCGCCGAAGCTAAGGTCATTGATCTCAACATCATCCAACGTCACATCGTCAGCGCCGCCTTGCCACGTGCCGTCGACGTTACGCAGTACGGTGGTGCGTAGCGGACTGGTGGTGGTGCCTGTGACAACTATCGTCTCTGTGCCAATCGCAATCGTTTTAAGATTGACTGTGGTGCCACTGCTGTTTCTTGTCCACGCAATCCCTTTAGGACTGGTGGTGATGGTGCCGCCATCGCCCACGGCAATAAATCGACCGTTGTTCCATGCGATGTCACGCAGGACGAAGGGTTCATTTGAATTACGCGGGGTCCAGACATCGCCATCCGGGCTGGTGTAAACAACGCTATTGACGGTTGAACCGCCGACCGCGACAAACTGATTGTCACCCCAGGTGATCGCGTAGAGTGTGCTACTACTATCGGGAGGATTCGAGGAGGTAGTGGTGGTCCAGTCGCTACCATCGATGCTGATGCACACGGCACCATCATCTCCGACTGCGACAAACCGGCTCGGTGCCGTCGGCTTCCACGCCA
>CALZIG010000064.1 GCA_945787585.1 uncultured Gammaproteobacteria bacterium
CCTTCCCCAGCCCGCTCACCACTGATTTGGCGATACAGGCATTGATTGCGCCACTGATTACCTCAAACACGGTCGACCCGTCTGCCGCACTGATACAACAGTCGTTTAATAACCCCAGCGAATCACCGTCGCTCTACAAAAACCTCAACGATGTTGTGAAAGAGCTGCAGAGCATCGCCAAAGACAACGCCGGCCTGGTCCGTCTTAGCAAGATCGGCACCACCGAAGGGGATGCGGTCAAGCGGGATATCTATGCGCTGAAAATCTCAGACAATCCCGGCACCAATGAAAAAGGCGAAGTGGAGATCCTTTACATGGCCCTGCACCATGCTCGCGAGGTCGTGACTGTCCCGATTATCACCAAACTAATGCAAGAGCTGTTGGCCAAATACAAAGCCGGCGACAAAGAAATACGCAAAAAGGTGGATGGCGCTGAATTGTGGTTTATTCCGGTGGTCAACCCCGATGGCTATGTAAAAGTGCTTGAGGATAAAAAATGGGATTGGCGCAAAAACACCAAGAAATACGGTGCTCAAACACCCAGCACCCTTGGCGTGGATCTCAACCGTAACTATGCTGTCTTGCATGCCAGTTTGCTCACCAGTGATGCCAAGATAAAGGCCGAACTAAAAAAACTGTTCACCAATAAAGCTGACGCCCAAATTGATGCGTTAGTGATCCTCGTCAAAGCAAATATGGAGGGGGCCAAGCGTTCTAACGGCATCATGCGCATCAACAAAGATGGTGCAGGCAACTTTACCGGTATCGATTTTGATGTACATCTTTCCACTTATCCCGGTCCCTCTGCTTTTTCCGAAAAAGAAACCCAGGCTGTCAAAGCGCTTGTGGAAGACAAAACCAAAGTCGACGGTTTTCGCTGCTCCTTGTCATGGCACAGCTACGGTGGAGACATTCTCTACCCCTGGGGTTTTTCCGCGCTAAACAGCGAAATCAACAACTACCGCAAAGCAGGCGACAAACAGCGCTTCGAGGCACTGGCCGCCAAGCTAAAGGCGGCTATGGGTTATGACATCACCCATCCGTTTAGATACTCCGTCTTTGGTGACTCGGAAGATTGGTTATATGGTGAAAAGGGTGTCTACGCTTTCACGATCGAGGCCTATGGTAAAAAACGGTTTGGCGGCTTAGATGGGCCCGATCCCATCGATGCAGTTGCCGTCATTCGTCCACCCAATCAACCTTTAATGATATTTAATTTTTTCAATCCGCAAAAACAGGCCACACTGACCGCAGTAGTTAATCGCAACGTCAAAGGCGGTATCGCCTTCGCTGATTCCTGCCTGCCTGACTTTGGTGATGCTCCCGATCAAAACAGACCGGCGGACTACCCATCTTTTCTCGCCAATAATGGTGCACACCACATGGACTTCGGCTTTGAATATTTGGGCGATGATGTGGATGGCGAGGATGATAGTGATATAGAACGCGACGGCATAGACAGCGACGAGGATGGTGTTGACGGGGATGCCTTTGACGACGGCGTAGAGTTCGCCAGCGTTGTCAGGGGTGGTGAACCGGTCGATCTACGCGTTACAGTCTCAGTGCTGGACAAAGCAGCTACCGATGACGAGGGGCAAGCACGTTACGACGCTGGTGACCCCGAGCGCCGTCTGTATCTCAACGCCTGGTCTGACTGGAATGGCGATGAGAACTGGAACAGCATACCCTGTTCTGAGATAGGCTCACGTGTATTCGATTGCTCCGCCGGTCAAGAAAAGATTATTGGTGGCGGACCAGCGAAATTTGCCATCGACCCTAACCAGGATCCTGAGTTCGCTGGTGGCGACAAAGGGACGTATGAATTCATGATCATTCCGCCGCATAGCATATCAGCAGACTTTTATTGGCGTTTCCGGCTCGACTATGGTGAAGACGTAGGCGAAATACAGGCAATTGATCCGTCATTGATCCAGGAACGAGGTGCAGCACAATTTGGCGAAGTGGAAGATTATTTTACTGGTGCCCCGGACCAATTGCATCTGCTAGGCCCCGTACCCAATCGAATCAGAGTGGACAGCCAGGACAGCATCAGCGCTACTGTGCAACGTCAAGGGGTAGGCGTTGCCGCTCAAGAGGTAGTCTTCACCCAGCTCTTTGGTGAAATTGAGTTCAGCAACGGCAACATCTCGGTCAATGGACGTGAGACACGAATAATCAGCAACGCCAATGGAAAAGCGATTGCCACGTTTAATGCCACGACACCCGGGAGGGTGCTGATAAAGGTTTCTGTATCCGGGGCATCGCACCGGGCGTATAGTTTCTTTATGGTGACACCGTAAAAATCCAGAGCATTGTGTCAGTGCAATTAGATAAACGGTTCCTTTGACAAAAGCGGGCGTAATGTTGCATGAGAAGGCCTTAACTCATTGAAATAACATCTAAATATATTCCAGTTTTTCATTCAATTATCGCTGAGTTTAATAGGCGTATGCTCTGCTTCGTCCAGAGCAGACATTACTGAATTATCAGAAAAGCTCACTGTGTGCCCATTGCAGTCCTACATGCTTTTAGAAAACA
>CALZIG010000065.1 GCA_945787585.1 uncultured Gammaproteobacteria bacterium
TGACGAGTTTTTTAATCTTACTCAGGGGCTGACCTCTCCGGGCATGGGGAATGGCGGTAATTTTATCAACCGAACCGCCCTTCAGCTTACTAAAGAACTCCCTGATGCGAACGATTACATCCAGAAAATCAACGAAAATTATGACTTCAACTCAACCCGTTATGCGCAAGAGATGCCGTTGGCATTGATGTTTGACCTGCCCGTCAGTCGCGATCTTTTTTCGCACTGGATGGCCTACACATTAGCAAACACCATCCTTTTTTCACCGGCCCTTGAGATGGACTCAGCCGATTACTTTGACGTTCACAGAGTCTATAGCAAGCTCGTCGGTCGTATCAATTCGAACTTGAGCATTCGCGATATTATCTATCAACATATGATTTCTCAGGAAAACTGGCGTCGTTTTCGTTCACCAGAAGACAATACTCGTGAAATGATTGAAATCTATCTTGGTCTGTTTGATAGAGATGACGAAGTACCCAAAGCCTCTCAAGCGTGTCAAAACTGGTATTTAACGGGAGACGATCAGGACTACCAACTGGTCATCACACTGGACGAAAATATAGTGCCGCAAAAAGTCCTTGGCCAGTGGATAAACACCTGTTTTGATTTTTATCGCACAGTATCAAGCCACCCAAGGGTCATTGCCAGAGTGACTACTGTGTTGGTCGATCAATTCTTTGTTGATATGGATCAAGCTAAACGTGCTGCACTGGTACAGAGCATCGTGAACAGTAATCCAACACGTTTTGAACATATTTTTACCGCCATCCTTTTTTCACGCGAATACCTGCTGAATAGTGACCGTGCGAGAGGATTGGAGGAGACCTTTTTTAATATTGCACATCGTACTCAGTGGCGGCCATACAGACGTTTTTTTCAGGATTTAAATAACCCCTCTGGCAGCGCCTCTAACCCTACCCTGGCCCAAATGAAGCAGCCGGGAATGACCCTGAAACTAGGCCGTTGGGCAGAACAGCCACTGGATTCGCTTAGCTTTTCCTATTACCACAAATTGGTGCGCGAACGCCTGTTGCTCGATCGAAGGACTAACTTAACCAATGATAACGATGCTGGCTGGGAACCCGGTTTTCTAGAGAAAGCGGCTGATTTAAATCCGACTGACTTTATCCACTACCTCTTTTTGAGCACCATCGGGCGTAAAGCGAACAATCAGGAGCTTACTGTTTTAAACGGTGTCATCGACAGTCGAAACTACGGAAATAATCGAACAGGACAGACCATGATCACATTTGATTATATCTCCCGACTCCCCGAGACATATTTCAATAATAGTATAAATTAAGCGGGTATAAGTATGGAACGAAGACAATTCCTGAAACATCTTGGCGTCCTGGGCGGTGCCTGTACAGCCGCGTCGATACTAGGCGGTCGTAGCCTCATCTCACCTGCCCATGCCGCACTCAATACTGGCAACGCCAATAACATCGTGCTAAACGAAGTCAATTACGTACGACCTGCCGTACTGCCGCAGGTGATTCATATCTTTCTTTACGGTGGCCCCTCCGAGCTGGCAGGCAACCTCACCAACATCGAAGATATAAATGCCAATTCACAAAACCCTTACCCCACTAACCTTGACCCAAATGATGCCAACACTATTATCACTCCCAATAATTTCTGGGGTGGCGGCAATAACGGGGCTGGTGGAGAAATCATGGAGAGCCTGATTGCATCGGGTGATATGACAATCTACCGTACACTGAATCGTATTAAAGAAGACTCTAAAGCACATCGCACCAGTATTTTTCAAAACCTGACAGGCCATCTGGATGCTGAAAACAGTCCGGGCATAGCGACCACACTGGCAGCCGTTTTAAGTGCTCATGATGCCTTTGGTAAAGCCCCTGAAGATATGATACTGCCCTTTGTCTCGTTCGAGGGTGATTCACTTATATTTCAGTTAGCGGGCCTTGATATTCCACTCGGTGCTAAATATGTAGCACTCGATCAGAACTTTCGTAATCCTTATGATCGTAATAATAATTCATTCGTTTCTGGTCAGGGTGGTTCAGATCCAGCCAATCTTGTCGGTGCGAATGAGGATGCTATTGATGCACTTGCGCGCAGTACAGCACAAAGTGAAAAATTCCTAAAAGTGAGAGAGGCATTCACTAAACGTCGTGAACTCGCTGACTTTATTCGTGCCAGTTTTAATGAAACGGCAATTGATGCGAGTCTTCCTGTTGATCCAAGTACAACCCTGCCAATCGCCTACCCTAATACTAATTTTGGCAATCGCATGAAGGCAGCTGTCAGCCTGGCCATCAACAACCCTGATAGTTTGTTCATTTCAATGGGCAGTGGTGGCCTCGGTGGCTGGGATGATCACGACTCAAGCCTGATAGAGTACCCCGCACGCATGCGCGATTTGATGAGCTCACTGGAAATCGCCGTTAAACATATGAACCTCACCAATCGTGACAATATCATCATCAATGTCTATGGCGATTTTGGTCGTAATGTGAACTTGAATAACTCAATCGGCTGGGATCATGGCAACAATCAGAATCTGATGACGCTGGGTGGAAAAGGGATCCCTGGACGCACATTGGGTAAGATTGTCGGTAAAACAATGCGCATTGGTGCCTCAGGTGTGAATCGTCAGTTCACTTCACCAACCAGTGATAGCTATCAGGCAGAACCGTTCTCGGTTGCTTCATCGGTATATAAGTATTTTGGTGTACAAAATGGAAATGTACTTAATGATGATCCGCCACTGGATGAGAATGCGCCCAACGAAGCGATTTAAACAGATGAACTAGCTGCTTAGAGACAGAGGAATTCAACGCCCTGCTGCCTAAGAAATGCTTCAGCACCCCCCCCTTCAAGAATCGCAAACGTTGCAAGCATCCCGGCCTCCATGCAGGTTGATGCTACTGTCGTCACTGAACGCGGGGCATCGGCAACAGGCCACCCGGTTCGAGGGTCCAGGATATGTCCGTATCGTACACCGTCTTTAAGCAAGTAGCGCCGCGCATCGCCACTCGTGGCGACCGCGCCCTTGGTGAGCGTAATAAGACCACATTGATGATCACCGCTCCGCGCTGGGTCGTCGATCGCAATCTCCCACGCGCTACCATCCGTACGAGGCCCTAGCGCACATAGATCACCACCAAAGTTAATTAACACACCACTGCTGATATGGGGAGTGAGCAACAGTGCAGTGCGGTCAACGGCATACTCTTTGCCGATGCCGCCTAAATCGATTTCCATTCCAGGCAGTAGTTTCAATACAGCCGAGTGCCATTCAACTTTAGACCAGCCAACCCGCGATAATACTACTTTCACAGCGTCAGACCGAGGTACACCAGCGCTGCCATCAAACTGCCACACCTCACGTAATACGCCTGATGTGATATCAAAGCGACCCTTACTCAAGTGATAACATTGATCTGCATAATTTAGTAACAGTGCAGTCTCTTCATCCACAGTAACGGGTTGCCCACAAGCATGGTTGAGTTTGAAAATGATGTTGTCATCACGATAACGACTGAATTTTTTCTCGATGCGTCTGGCTTCATGTTCGGCAATAGATAAAAGGTACAACGCGAGCGCACGGTCTGGGGTATCCATCAATAGCTCACAGGGACTCGCCATCGCATTAAACCGACCAACCCACAGGCCATTCTCTCTTGTCAGTTCTCTAGTTTCTGCCTTCAATTGATAAAGCTCAGTATCTAAAATTTAAACGCAAACGTCCCCTGGTAAACCAGTGCTTTCATGTCTGGTAATGAAGCACCCGAATAGCTCTGGACTATATATTCAGCACGCATTGTAAATGCCCCATTTTTACTCAGTTCTTTTCCGAACTTCAGTCCAATACTATAGGTGTTCAGCTTACCAAGACGATAATCGGCGCTGGCATACTGGGGTAAATCATTCACAGCAGAATCTAGTGCATTATGAAAAAAATCAGCGCTCGATTGCGTGTTGTATCTAACATGAGGCTGCAGGTAGTGCTTTGGTGCGTAATCATAACGATATTTATAATCAATGGTATGCGATGTAATGCCCCAGTCATCCCAGAAATATCGATAGGAAAAATCCACTACTTTTTTTTCGCTAAGCTGGCTGACCGTCTTCCAGTAAAGGCTATTGCGTACGCGCCTGTCTGGGCGCTTTTCATAGAGAATCAAAACCTCCTCACCATCGAGGTTATAATCTACGACACTTATCAGCTTATAGGGATCGGTAAGATAGCCCAGTGATACGCCGTGGCTAAAATTCAATTGCGTAATCGTGCGTTTATTGATTACCTGTGTAACACCAATCACACCATCAAATACCCGTTTATTACCATTACCAAACCGAGGATTGGTAATATTGCAGTTAGCCCATGCGGGTAATTCGGGTGCGGTCTCATTGCAGTTAGCTATCGATAATTCTAAAGGCGTACCACTGCCGGGACTCACTGTCTCATCGAGAAAGGCAAGACCACCAGTGATTGTCGTATTACGCTGATTGAGATCTAGTGCCAGCGTGGCAGCGGCCCCATATGAGGTAAAATCATTTTCAGATGAAAAGCTTCCCTCAAAAACACGCTTTAGTGTGCGTGTCATCGGTTTTTCCCAGCTCAGGTCAATCGCCGCTCGCTTATCTGTAAACTCAGTCAACCACTTTTTCCCGGCACTACCCACATCGTTCACATTCAGGGTAAAACCAGAGGCCGACGTAAAAGGAATACTCCCACCGCTGCCCTGGTCTAGCGGGACAATTCGCCCATTGGGTGACGCACCAGTGATGGTGTCGTAGATAATATCTGCACGCACAAACTCATCATCACCAAGATCATTTTCAACGGCGACATGCGTTGTATTCACAGAGACACGCTCTTCTTCAGAGTAATAGAATGTCGATAAATCTATTCTTGATAATGTGCTATCACGCTCTTCTTCTGCACATACCGACGATAAAGAACCCGATAAAACGGTACATGTCGCCATAATGAGTGCACTTCGGACCGATGGTTTTGGCGTGTATATTTTCGACTTCTTATCTTTTAATTGCACCCGCAGCCCCCTCCACCAATACCCTGCCCACCGCTGGCACTTTCGCGACTGTAATAAATTTTTTGATCGGCACTGTTTTCCAGTGGGTATGGGTTTAACTGCATTCTCTCCTCTGCCAATATTGCCTTATGCCACGGCTCGACCGCTTCTTTCGCAAACATTCCACCGGGTTTCAAGGCGCTACACCCACCTAACAAAAGAGATATCAATATCAAGCTACAGGGTAATAGACCTTTACGTTTCTTTTCAAATCTTATCATTTTGGAGTAGTGTCTCTATATCATGTTCAAGTGATTTAATATCCTTACTTCGAAAACCTAAATGGACACTATGCAACTGACCGTTGCGATCGATCAAAAAAGCGCTTGGCATACCTTGTAAATCATAGCGTCCCGCAACAGCACCAGGCGGATCAAACGCAATATCAAAACGCGGTTTCATTTGGGAAATAAAATGATCAGCATCTGCCCTGTTAGCGTCCAGATTGATAGCAAGCACTCTCAATCCTTGCGCTTTATAGCGGGCTTGTAGCTGATTCATCCACGGAAAAGATTTTCGGCACGGTTCACACCAGGAGGCCCAAAAGTCCAGATAGACCACTTTCCCTTTGTACTCAGATAGTTTGACCTTGCTTTTAAGCCCGTCAAGTTCAAAATCAGGTGCATCTTTTGCGGCTAATGTAGCTGTAGGCAAACTTACTGCCATTGTCAGCATCACTATGCTTAGTAAATTACGCATTCTATATCTCCACCGAAATATAACGATATTGATGATAAGCGTATTAAACCGCAATCAGGTTATTTATTGTGTGAACGGTTATACAATTCAGGGGATTGAATATTAGAACCAGAGGAATCAAGTCACAAAAACAATGAATAACGCGAACTAGCGGGGAACAGCGGCAGGTTTTATAGCTCAGTCAAAACAGTATCGACGGTTATTATTTTGAAACTAATGTGACAAAAGCGACGGCATATTCATCTTCATCAGAGAGTGATATATGGCTTTCAGCGACCTTGAGGCGTTCACATATTTCGATCGCCTTATCATAATAGGTTAGTGTTGGTTTACCAAGTTCATCGTGTCCTACACCAATATGACTCAGCATTAAGCCATCTCTGAATCCACACCCCATTGCTTTCGCGGTTGCTTCCTTGGCAGCAAAGCGCCTGGCAAGAAAGTTAGCTGGACGTTTATGCTGGGAGAATTCCGCAAATTCATTTGAAGTCAAAATTCTGATCGCAAACTTATCGCCATAGCGCTCCAGGTTTCTGGTCATACGTGAGACACGGACGATATCTGTGCCGATACCAATGATCACCGACGAGCGTCTCGCATCAGCTGTTTCATTTCACGTACAGCCTGTTGCAAGCCGGTAAAGAGTGCACGCGCCACAATGGCATGACCGATGTTCAGCTCAACGAGTTCAGCAATCGCCGCAATCGGTTCAACGTTATGGTAATGCAGCCCGTGCCCGGCGTTCACTTGCAAGCCACATTGATGGGCATAGATGGCAGCCTCTTTGATTTTTTTTAGCTCAGCCTGTTGTGCTTTTTCATCTGCCAGATCAGCGTAATGACCCGTGTGGATTTCTATTGCCGGAGCCTCACAACGGACTGCGGCATCGATCTGGTCTTTTTCAGCATCAATAAAAAGCGACACGATCGAACCTCCACCGGCTAGTTTTCGACAGGCATCGGCGACCTTGGCTTCGTGTCCAATAACGTCCAGTCCCCCTTCAGTCGTCAGCTCTTCGCGCCGTTCAGGCACCAGGCAGATATTTTCTGGGCCAATATCAATCCCAAATGCAACCATCTCATCGGTCACTGCCATTTCAAGATTCATACGCGTTTGTAAAACCTCTTTCAACAGCCGAACATCCCGTTCCTGAATGTGGCGGCGGTCTTCACGCAGATGTAAGGTAATGCTATCCGCGCCGGCCTGCTCTGCATCGATGGCGGCCTGAACAGGGTCAGGATAGCGAGTACCACGTGCCTGTCTCAATGTGGCGATATGATCTATATTGACGCCCAACAAAACTGGTTGATTCATTTTTCTTCCTACCTATAACGTATTTCGGCGCTAATTTTATCACTGACAGGTGCCTGCAAACCACTGAGCATAGCCCTGCTATTTAAAGGCCTGCTGCCAAGATGAACAGCGAGCGCGGCTCGCATCAAACGTTTAATTTCCCGTAAAGAGCGCTTATCACTAAAAACACCCTTTGCCAAATCAAGCAAACTCTTACCATGTAGCTTAATCACATCACCTTTGTATGATGAGTTATTAAGCGAAGTTTCAAGTTCTACCTCAGCTTCATTAACAAGCACCGGCCCTTGATCCAGATAGTAATGATATAGCGCTTCTTCACTTAACACTGAGCCACTAACTACCTCATGGTCAAGTATCAAAGCATAGCCTAGCTCGTAGAGCAGCTGTTTCTCGAATTTTCGTAAAGCGGCCTGTTCATTTGCGGGGGCTTTTTCATCCATGTATTGTAGTTTGGCTAACTGTTGAAGCACTTCAAGATAGGCGTGAAAAAGGTCAGCATGTGGATCATCACGATGTAATAACCGCACCATAAGTTCATTAATATAAAAGCCACTGATCAGTGCACGACGGTCCAGCATAAATGGTACGCCATTACTTTCAAGTGCCGTCAATGTGCCAAGCTCACCCCTTGCCAACCAGGAAATGAGCAAAGGTTGAAAGGGTTGTATCAGTGGTGCAAGTCGTGATTTTGCTTTACGAACACCTCGTGCGACTACGCTAATGCGGCCATGAGAAGAGGTAAAGAGATCAACGATCATACTCGTATTGCGGTATGCTCTTTGATGTAGCACAAAGCCAGGCTCAAGCAGGTGGCGGTTTGGTGAGCCCACGTTACGTTTTACTCCGTATAACCCAGGTTTTGTAGAGCACGCTCATCATCTGCCCACTTATCTTTCACCTTTACCCATAGTTTGAGAAAGACCTTTTTTTCAAACATCGACTCCATTTCGATACGCGCCTGTTTGCCCACGGCTTTCAGCATTTCACCATCTTTACCGATGACGATACTCTTTTGATTATCACGCTCCACCCAGATCAACGCATGAATATGTAACACCTTATTTTCCAGCTTAAACTGCTCTATCTCAACCGTAATTGAATAGGGAATCTCCTCTCCCAGGCGCATCATTAACTTTTCACGCACTAACTCGGCCGCAATAAAACGCTCACTTTTATCGGTGACCTGATCTTCTGGAAAAAATGCCGGTGATGCGGGTAGCAGCGCGGTGACTGTACTTTCTAGTGCTTCAATATTCTCACCGCTAGTCGCTGAAATCGGGATGATTTCTTTGAAAGTCATTCTTTCTGATAACTGCTTAATGTACGGTAATAATTTATCCCGGTCTTGCAGTTTATCTAGTTTATTCAGCGCAAGGATTACGGGGACCTTAATGTCTTTTAACTTCTCCAGAATCGCTTCGTCATCATCCAGCCAACGTAGGCTGTCGACGACAAACACCACCACATCGACATCATTAATGACACTCGCGGCGGCCTTATTCATGTAGCGATTCATCGCCTTTTTACTACCAGTATGTAAACCGGGAGTGTCCACATAAATAACCTGCGCACCTTCTGTCGATTTGATACCGAGAATCTGATGACGAGTAGTTTGTGGCTTACGCGTAGTAATGCTGATCTTCTGCCCCAGGATACGGTTCAGTAAGGTAGATTTTCCAACATTTGGTCGCCCAACAATTGCAACATAACCGCAATGCTTTAATAAATCATTGTTCATTTTTTAATAATAACTCTAGTGCATTTAATGCAGCTTTCTGTTCGGCTTTACGGCGGCTTTTTCCTAGCCCGATAATTTTTTCATCTAATCCTTCAACCATGCAATCTACAGTGAAAGACTGAGAATGTCCTTCACCATCAATGGCAACCACTGAGTAATTAGGCAATGTACGTTTTTTACCCTGCAGGTACTCTTGCAGCCTTGTTTTGGGGTCTTTGAGTTCGCTATCTGCACAGACTTCAGTTAACGCCGCCTGATACAGGTTTAAAATAAAGGCTTTTGCGGCCTCAAAACCACCATCCTGCAAAACAGCGCCGATAACCGCTTCCAATGTCCCTGCTAATATCGACTCACGGCGAAAGCCACCACTCTTCAGCTCACCCGGACCGAGCACAATGTAATCACCTAGATTAAGATTTCGTGCCAATTTTGCCAGCGTGCTACCGCGAACCAGCGATGCGCGTAAGCGACTCAATTTTCCTTCATCGACATCTGGAAATTGATGATAGAGCGCCTCAGCAATCACAAAGTTGAGAATCGCATCACCCAAAAACTCAAGGCGCTCGTTATTTTTACTACCGACACTGCGGTGAGTCAGCGCCATTTCCAGGTAGTGGCGTTGCGTAAAGTGGTACGCAAGCACCTGCTCTGCCTTCTCAATAGAGCGGTTCAAATCCATTTATACTTTATCCTACAAATCATAAAACTAAATTGTCAGGTGATCGCTAAAGTAGATGACGATATCAATATTACCCACCATTGGCTTGCGAACTTCATAGATAATATCGATCGTCATGTCGCTCTTGCTTTTCTTAACAGTGATATTTTCACGATTCACACTCGTTACATCGTTAATAGAAAAGCGACGTGAAAGCATTGTTTTAATCTCAGAGGATTTCATCTCTTTTATATTGTTTTCATTCGCTAGCGAGTTTAATGATGTTGTAACATTAAAGTGTTCCATATAAACAGGGAAAAGTTTCAACAACACCAGTACCGACAAAACAATTAAAACAATGATAGCGGCAAACCCACTACCGGTAGCGCCCTGCTGCTTCGCTGCTATTCTATTCATTACCAACTCCTTAATTTAGTCATTTTTTGATACTGGTAATTACTTAATATTGTCACCGATTCGTTCCCAGCTAATGCCACCTGCAGAAGAATCCCAGTTCATCCAGATCATGAAGGCCTTGCCGACCAGATGGTCTTCAGGCACGGTACCCCAGAAGCGGCTATCATTACTGTTATCACGATTATCACCCATGACAAAATACTCACCTTCGGGGACCACAAACTCACCTTCACGGGCACGTTGTGCAGTATTGATGAGAATATCGTGCTTAATCTCACCCAAATGCTCGACACGATGACTTGCACCGGTCGAGTTTAAACCACTGCCAATCCCTACATAGCGGCCGATTTCTTCCTGATCCACTGGTTTGCCATTAATATAGATAGTTTTGTTGAAATAGCCAACCCGGTCGCCCGGTAAACCGACCACGCGTTTAATATAATCAAGTGACGGATCTTTGGGATAACGGAATACAACCACATCACCGCGTGCAGGCTCTGCGATGTCGAGAATCTTTGTGCCCGCAACCGGTAACCGCACTCCGTAGCTAAATTTATTCACCAAAATGAAATCACCGACCAGCAGCGTTGGCATCATAGAACCCGAGGGGATACGAAAAGGTTCCACCAGAAAAGAGCGCATCACAAAGACAATCAGAATGATGGGAAAAAAAGACCGGGCATATTCAACATAGGTTGGTTCCCTGAAGGTCTTAGCAATTTTTTCCTCATCAATGGGTGGTATCATCGAAGCACGTGCGCGCTGCTCCGCAGCACGACGTTTTGGCCCCCACTTCCAGTGGTCCAATGCCCATATGACACCACTGATGACCAATAACAGCAGCATGATTCCCTGGAAATCGAAATTCATTTTTTATTTACCCGTTTTTAGTACAGCAAGAAAGGCGTCCTGAGGAATCTCAACAGACCCGACCTGCTTCATACGTTTTTTACCGGCCTTCTGCTTTTCCAGAAGCTTACGTTTACGACTGATATCACCGCCGTAACATTTAGCAGTTACATTCTTGCGTAATGCTTTGACCGTCTCGCGCGCGATGATATGCGCACCAATCGCCGCCTGAATCGCAACATCAAACATCTGGCGAGGAATCAGCGTGCGCATACGCTCAACCAGTTCCCGTCCGCGAAATTGTGAACGGTCACGGTGAATGATCAATGAAAGCGCATCGACACGTTCACCGTTGATAAGCATATCAAGCTTTACCAGATCCGCGGCCTGAAAACGGAGAAAAGCGTAATCAAGCGAGGCATATCCGCGGCTGACCGATTTTAGCCTATCATAAAAGTCCATCACCACTTCACTCATCGGTAATTCATAACTGACGGCAACCTGGTTACCATGATAGTGCATCTTTTTCTGCACCCCGCGTTTCTCAATACAAAGGGTGATCACCGCACCAAGATGGGTTTGCGGCACCAGAATATCCGCTTGTATAATCGGCTCACGAAACTCCTCGATCATGCCTGGATCCGGAATTCGTGATGGGTTATCAATCTGTAACACATCACCCTTAGTTGTCACAATTTCATAAATAACCGTGGGTGCGGTCGTAATTAGCGAAAGATCATATTCACGTTCCAGCCGTTCCTGGATGATTTCCATATGCAGCATGCCAAGAAAACCACATCGAAAGCCAAAACCGAGCGCCTGCGATGACTCCGGCTCATAAAAAAGCGATGCGTCATTAAGACTGAGCTTGGCCAACGCATCACGAAAATCTTCGTAATCCTCAGCATTAATAGGAAACAGACCAGCGAAAACCTGTGGCTTTGCTTTCTGGAAATCTGGCAACGCACTCGAAGCAGGGTTGCCTGTCAGCGTTAAGGTGTCCCCCACTGGGGCACCGTTGATCTCTTTGATGCCGGCAATGACATAACCCACCTCCCCAGCTGCAAGGAATTTTTTATCATTGGCCTTGGGAGTGTAGATGCCAACACGATCAATCTGGTGACTTTTGCCGGTCGACATCACAGTGACCTTATCCTTAACAGAAATCGTGCCTTGAACGATACGTACCAATGAGACCACCCCTAGAAAGTTATCAAACCAGGAGTCGATGATTAACGCCTGTAGTGGCGCGTTTGGGTCACCCTCGGGCGGCGGAATGCGGGTCACAATCTCTTCCAGCAAGGCATCGATGCCGAGACCGGTCTTGGCACTCACGCGCACCGCATCTTCTGCCACAACACCGACGATCTCTTCAATTTCCTGGATCACTCGGTCAGGGTCTGAGGTAGGCAAATCTATTTTATTCAACACAGGCACAACCTCCAGCCCCTGCTCAATGGCTGTGTAACAGGTCGCAACCGTCTGTGCCTCGACGCCCTGCGAGGCATCAACCACTAACAACGCCCCCTCACAGGCCGCCAGTGAACGCGATACTTCATAGGCAAAGTCCACGTGACCGGGCGTATCGATAAAATTAAACTGGTAGCGCTCACCATCATTGGCAACATACTCTAGCGTAACGCTCTGCGCCTTAATAGTGATGCCTCGCTCGCGCTCAATATCCATTGAATCGAGCACCTGTGCCGACATCTCACGCTCACTCAACCCACCGCAGGTCTGAATGAGACGATCTGAAAGCGTTGATTTACCATGGTCGATATGGGCAATGATCGAGAAATTACGTATGTGCTTCATTATATTAGGTAAACTCAGAACGGGTATGATCCCGAAATTTCCAAAAAATAAGGGGGGAATTCTAAACGATTCCCCCCTTTTCTTGTATCATTTCCGCTCTAAAAAGCAGAAAAAGATGATTTAAGCAGTGCTGATGGACGATTATCCCTTATTCATCAGCTATCACCTTCAAAGCGAGAAAGACTGGACCACTACTGCGCTGTACCAGAACAGGGACAGAACGACCTTCTTTTAATCCTTCCACGATGTTTTTGAAGCCCTTAATGCTATCAATATCCTGATTATTCAACATCACGATAATATCGCCTTTACGCAGACCGGCACGGGCCGCTGCCCCGTTCCGTCCGACTGCATTGATATAGACCCCGGACTTGCCCTCTTCGAGCATCGCTTTCTGCTCATCATCTAATTCAGAAACAACCAGTGCGAGTCGCTCAACCTCAGTCTCTTTATTGTTGTCGATTTTGCTCTCTGAAATTTCGACATCATCATCCAGTGGCAACTCACCGATTTTGACATTCAGTGTGATCGTCTTACCTTCGCGGATAATCTTTGTTTTAATCTTTTCGCCTACGCGCGTGCTGCCAACCATGGGGGGCAGTGCCGATGAACTTACGACCTCTTTACCATTGAATGCAACAATCACATCACCCACCTTAATACCGGCTGCTTCAGCGGGGCTCTCAGGCAGTACCTTAGCGACAAGTGCACCGATCGGTTTTTCCATTTCAAATGACTCTGCCAATTCACGGGTGACATCCTGTATCAGAATGCCAAACCAGCCGCGTGTCACATGGCCCGTATCTTTCAACTGATCAACCACATTCATTGCGACATCCATTGGGATCGCAAACGAAAGTCCCATGAAGCCACCAGTACGGCTATAAATCTGTGAATTGATCCCAATCACTTCACCGTCGAGATTGAACAGTGGGCCGCCAGAATTACCCGGATTAATCGCCACATCGGTCTGTATAAACGGCACATAGTTTTCATTCGGCAGACTACGCCCTTTAGCACTAACAATGCCTGCGGTCACCGTATGGTCAAAACCGAATGGCGAGCCAATCGCCAGCACCCACTCACCGACTTCAAGCGCATTCGACTTGCCAATTTTTACGATCGGAAGGTCATCTGCATCGATCTTCAACAACGCCACATCACTACGTTTATCCATGCCAATTACTTCGGCAATAAACTCACGTCGATCACTCAGGCGCACAATGATTTCGTCCGCTTCTTTGATCACATGATTGTTGGTCAGCACATAACCATCTTTAGAGATAATAAATCCGGAGCCGAGTGATTTTGCGTCAAAGAAATCGGGCATACCGTTATCACGCTTATCCTGCTCACCAAAAAAACGTTTGAGTAAATCATCAAATGGTGCACCACCGGGCGGAGTGCCGTGTGGGCGCCGCGATTGCCCACCGTGATTTACTTTCTGGGAGGTACTGATATTTACCACCGCACTACTATGGGTTTTAACCAGGCCTGTAAAATCAGGCAGCCCATTCGATGATGCGGCCTGGCTACTATTGATGCATGCTACAAAAAGCACGCATGCAAATGCGATAAAGCCCGATTTCTTTATCGTCATCAAATCTCTCATAACGTCTCCCTTTTGTTTAATCAAGCGTTAACCCGGCCCTGGTAACCCAGCGTTCTTTTTAAATTCAACATGAACTTCATTCACTGCACTGCGCAATATCTCTGGTTGACATTCATTACGCAGGCGTAATGTCGCGGTATACCGGCGTAACCAGTAAAACCCTGCCACAAGCCCTGCAAATGCAGCCATAATCGTAAAGCCCTCGACACCGCTCCCCCATAGTCGAACGCCAACCATGTCGGCAATACCGGCACAAACCAACATCAAAAGAAGTGGCACGAAGTATGCCGCAAACGAACTTTTTAACAACCAGTCTTCATCAATACCGATGATCACTTGTTCGTTAACTCCAGCGTTGATGTGATTGATCGCACGAAATTGAACGGCAGAGCGACCAAGCACTTTGCTCAAAACAGCAGTGCCACACCCTTTGTTAACAGTACACGATTGACAGGTTGATTTACGTTGAGTTTCAACGACGGCATAGCCCTCTTCAATCGCGATTACACGCGCCTGCTCTTCTATCATGGCATTTTACTCAATGAGTCATTCGGTGTATGACGAACAGATTTACCAATCGACTCAAGGGTTTCGAGTGGCACCTCTCCCATCACGACAACCTGGTAGTCATCAATAACGGCAAGGTAGGCATTGGTTGCGCCACGTTGCGAGACACCACTAAACGCGTCACTTTTACCCTGTTTGTCGATAAATACGGAAACAGTAGCTAGCCCATCTGAAAACACAATGTGCTCAAAGGGTGTCTGCTTTCGATCTGTACTCCGTTGGTAATTGGCTAATTGAAATCCGCTTGGAATATATTTTACCGCCCAATTATTCGCACTATTAGTATGTAATGGCACGACAGATATCGATTGATTTTGGTTTATATCGAAAGCGTTTTCAGCGATCAGCTGGTGCACATGCAGCGGAATCTGGTCACCAAAGAATTCGATATTGGTGTATATCATCTGTTCCAGCACTTCGCCATTGATCGTCAGGTGTTCCAGTTTCAGTAACAGGCCACTTTGTTGATCAATCCAGATTTGGTAGCCGTAACGATGTTGATCGCGGGGAGTAATTACCACCTTCTGGCTTGCTCTGTCGGCAACACGTGCAACACCTGCCAGTGATAATTGGTAATAACGGCTAATTTCTTCGATGCGATCAGCAAGTGTCACCGCACTGCCGCCCTTAATACCCGGGTTGTCATACACTAACGGCGTCTTAATATTGGGCAATATACATTTGACCCGATGCGAGTTACGTACTACAGCACCCGGCGTACCATTGAGTGACGTTAGGTGCTCCAGCATGCCATTGTCGCCTTGTGCGCGTATGATATTCATCGCCACCATCTCATCCCGGTAACGATAAATAAGTGTGCCCTGGTAACTCACCGAATGCTCGGCTTTAATCATTTTCTCCAACCATGCCTTGACTAGCATCGACTCGTCAGCCGCATAGCTCATCCCCATTGGCATGGAGAACACCAATAATAATGCAATAAAACGACGAGACACGATATGCATATGCTTCAGAGATAGGTACCGTGATGTTTCATAGTGTTACGAGTATATCAATAATAATGATTTACTGAGCACCCTCATACCCTACCAGTCGGGCGTATGGAATCATAGCCCTCTGTGTGGGCATCGCCATTGAATGCTCATTATGATTAACAATATAACGATGAAGTTGTTCATCTGGAATTCGAGACAGCGGATAACGGTTTTGCACTAATACAGGCTCCTGATCAACTTCCTGGCGCCATTCGATATCGTTCAGCGCGGGTGGTTGCTGCACTAATGGCTGCTGCTTGGATGCCACTGTCTGGCCGATGGGCTGCGCGAATTGATCAACCTGATTGAGTTGAAACAACCCCGCAATTGCAAAGGCACTGATTGAGGCTGCGATGGCATAACCCCACACAGGATTTTTAGTATTCGTTGGTTTTGGTGCAATGTTGGTGACAGTCGCTTTGCTATCGGCTACGTCCTGTGCCGCTAAACTATTATGGTAGACAGGTTCACTGGCGATGGCCTTGCTGATATTGTTTGAGAGGTCGGCATAAAGTACGTCAGGAAGATTTTTTCGCATCGCCTCGCCAATCATATGGTACTGCTCCCAGCTCGACATAACGCTTGCATTGTCCGCGGTTACTTCCATTATTACCTGCGAACACTCCTGCCCATTGAGCTCATCATCCACCATTGATGAAATCTTTTCTTTAAGGCTATCTGCCGGTATATCTGAGGGAATCGTTGTCTCTGACATAATACTCACCTAAACCTGATCTAATTCAACAACACTTTTAATTCTGCCTGTACCGCTTCGCGCGCTCGAAAAATGCGTGATCTCACTGTACCCACCGGACATCCCATTACCTCTGAAATCTCTTCATAACTCAACCCTTCCAGTTCGCGTAGGGTGATTGCCGTGCGTAAATCCTCGGGCAACCCCTCTATCGTCTCTGTAACGACGCGTTCAATTTCATCCTTGAGTAACAATCGTTCCGGTGTCGCAAACTCTTTCAGCGCCAGATTACCTTCAAACTGCTCTGCCTCACTGGCATCTATGTCGACGCCAGGTGGGCGTCGCGCCTGAGAAACCAGGTGATTCTTCGCCGTATTGATAGCAATACGATATAACCAGGTATAAAACGCGCTATCTCCCCTGAAATTGGGGATCGCCCGATAGGCCTTAATAAAGGCCTCCTGAGTCACATCTAATACATCTCCATAATCATTCAGGAAGCGCGATACCAGTTTGGCAATGCGGTGCTGATATTTCTTAACCAGAATATCAAACGCCTGCTTATCACCATTCTGTACACGCTCAACCAGATGCTGGTCTGTTTTACTATCGCCCATGCGGGCAAACCTCTAGTGCCACAAAGGTTTGTCTGCCTTCGCTAATGTTCATACGACAACTTGAATTTTATTTGGTTCAGAATAAAATGAAACGATTTATTTTTAGTGACTTTTCGGTGTATATATCAATAGTGGAGTCATATTAATGTATCCAAGCCTATCATTCCAGTGACAGGCTGGATGTCAATATACCTGACAATTTCAGTCAAGCATACCTGTGGTGAATGAAAAGCAACAAATCAAAGAAGACGGATCATACGTGCAGCACCACCAAAGCCGTTCGCTTCCTGTACAATTCCGGCCTCTATCTACCATTCATCATTTAAAAGTCAAAAAGACACACTTATGAAAGATGCAGATACATTGCAGCGTTTTCTCTTTGAAAACAACAATATTCGCGGTACCTTTATCCATCTTCAGGCCAGTTATCAGGCCGCACGTGACCGTTATCAATACCCGGAGACCGTTGCACAACAGCTTGGGCAGGCACTCGCGGCAAGCACTCTGCTCGGCTCGACGATCAAATTCAGTGGCTCACTGATCCTCCAGATTCAGTCGGATGGCCCGCTCAATATGCTCGTCGCACAGTGTGATGAAGAACGCCACATCCGCGGGTTGGCTCGCTGGCAATCGGAAGTCGACGGTGACTCACTCGGTGATATTTACGGTCAGGGGCGCGTCACGATCACCATCAATAACGATAACAATAATGAACGATATCAGGGAATTGTAGGGCTAGAAGGGGCAACCATGAGCGCCGCTATCGAGCGTTATTTCAGCCAATCTGAACAGCTTAATACGCGTCTGTGGCTCTCTGCGGACCACCAACAGGCGGTCGGCCTGCTGCTGCAACAGCTCCCCGGTGAAACGACGGATGAGGGTTACTGGCAACATATCGAAACCCTGGGTGAGACAATCACTCGCGAAGAGCTACTACAACTCAGCTCAAAAGAGATCCTGCACCGCCTTTTTCACGAAGAAGATATTCGGCTCTTCGAGCCTGAGCCCGTCAGTTTCCGTTGCGGCTGCTCACGGGAGAAAATTGTGACGATGCTGCGTGGTCTTGGGTTGACTGAGTCTCGCTCAATCATCGAAGAACGAGGCGTAATCGAAATCGGTTGTGAGTTCTGCAATCAGATGTATCATTTCGACAGTGTCGATACCGAA
>CALZIG010000066.1 GCA_945787585.1 uncultured Gammaproteobacteria bacterium
GCTACCCAACGCCTTGGCGTAACACCATTGGTCTTATTATTGAATCGTTCTGGCCATAACGCATAAAAGTCGCTGAACAACCCCTTCACCAACAGATGAGAATGAAGTGCCGCAACCCCATTCACTGAAAAACTCCCCACAATGGCAAGATAGGCCATGCGTACCTGCTGAACATCACCCTCTTCGATAATCGACATCCTGACCTGGCGCTCACTATCCCCCGGCCATTGCCTTGCCACCAGGCGGAGAAAACGTGCATTGATTTCATAAATGATCTGTAACAGCCGTGGTAACAATTTTTCGAACAGATGTACTGGCCACTTCTCCAGCGCTTCAGGCAGCAGGGTATGATTGGTATAGGCCATCGTTTGACTGGTGATGGCCCATGCGTCGTCCCACGGCAACCCCTTTTCATCCATTAGCAGTCGCATTAATTCTGCCACTGCAATGGTTGGATGGGTATCGTTCATCTGAAAGACATTGAGACTCGCGAACTTACTATAGTCCTTGCCTTCATTCTGTTCCCACATGCGCAACACATCTTGCAGACTTGCTGAGGCAAGAAAATATTGCTGCTTCAATCGCAGCTCTTTGCCATTTTCACTGGCATCATTGGGGTATAGCACCATGGTGATGTGTTCAGCGTCGTTCTTCGCCTCAACCGCCTCTGGGTAGTCGCCAGCATTGAACTCTTCCAGACTAAATTCACTGGTCGCGCTGGCGGACCATAATCGCAGGGTATTGACGATATTATTTTTATAGCCAGACACCGGCACGTCATAAGGAATCGCGAGAACATCATCAGTGTCCAGCCACTGGTATCGACGGTTCCCCTCCATATCGGCAATTTGCGTAACCCGCCCACCGAACTTGATCCGCTGGGTATACTCTGGCCGCTCTAGCTCCCATGGGTTACCGTCACGCAACCAGTGATCGGGTTTTTCAATCTGAAAACCGTTATCGATCTCCTGACGGAACATGCCGTACTCATAGCGAATACCGTAACCGACAACCGGTAGTTTTAACGTAGCACAGCTATCCATGAAACAGGCAGCGAGTCTGCCCAGGCCACCATTACCCAAACCAGCATCAATCTCTGTACTGGTCACTTCTTCCATCTCCAGTGCGAAGCAGTTCATTGCCGTTTCGGTTTCATCATTCAAACCAAGGTTTAGAATATGGTTGCCCAGCGCCCGTCCCATCAAAAACTCAAGTGACATGTAATAGGCCTTGCGACGCCCGGGAGCTTCATGCAAGCGCCAGGTATGTTGCCAGTCTTCCATCACCCGATCACGGATGGTTAGCGAGAATGCCTCATAGAGGTAATGTGGCATGCAACCAAAATCACGCCCGAGATGACTCACCAGATAGCGTTGAAAGTCACTGGCCAAGGTCTGATAGTCTGTTGCGAGCGCTTCCATGGGAGGAATTTCCGCTTCACACAAGTTCTTTTCTTTGTTCATATATTACCTCTGATAAACGTAAATATACTGTTTAACAGTATCTACTATTGTCGGTTTGAGCTGTTTCCAGGTAAAGCGCCACTGCCAGTTGTCTTCCGTCGTGCCGGGGGTATTCATTCTCGCCTCTTCACCCAGCATCAATAGATCCTGCATCGGAATCACACACAGGTACGAAACCGATGCCATTGCAGTGCGCATCATTGCCAGCACTTTTTTTTCTTCTACCAGGCCACCGCTGGCGGTATAAGCTTCGAAATAATCACTATTATAACTACTGGTATCGCGTATCCAGCCCAGCGTTGTATTGTTGTCATGTGTACCGGTATAAATCAAATCATGCGATTGGTGCTGATGTGGCAGGTGTGGGTTTTGAGTATTGCCGTCAAATGCAAATTGCAACACCTTCATCCCCGGCAGATTAAAACGGTTTTTAAGCGCGATCACCTCTGCAGTGATGACACCGAGATCTTCCGCCACCAGTGGCAGAGATGAAAAGTGGTTAAATAACGCAGTTAATAGTGCGTCGCCAGGGACTTTTTCCCAGCGGCCATTCATCGCAGTCTCTTCTTCTGCGGGAATCTGCCAACACGCCTCGAGACCCCGAAAGTGATCGATACGGATAAGGTCAAACAGTTCCAGTTGCGTGGTGAAACGGCTTTTCCACCACTCAAACCCGTCATTACTCATAAACTTCCAGTCATACAGAGGATTCCCCCAGCGCTGTCCGGTATCCGAAAACGCGTCCGGGGGAACACCAGCGACATAATTCATCTCACCATTTTCATTCATCAAAAAATTTTGTCGTTGCGCCCACACATCAGCGCTGTCCAGCGCAACAAAGATCGGCATATCACCAAAGAGTTTCACATCATGGGAAGCTGCATATTCACGCACCTCATGCCACTGGGTAAAAAAGATGAACTGTTCAAAGATGATCTGTGCGATCAGCTCACTTAGCTGTGCAGAACTTTCAGCGAGCGCTTCTGCTTTTCGATGACGCAACGCCAGCGGCCATTCAAACCACGCTGCCCCCTGATAGTGCTGTTTCAATGCCATAAACAGTGCATAGTCCGCGAGCCACGCAGCATGTTTCTGTTTAAAAACATTCAATCGCGTTAACCACGTCTGGCTCGCCTGCTGATCAAAATTTATTTTGGCCTGTTGCAGGCAGTGCATGCGGTAATGCTCATCATCCATAGTACGGTCTACACACTGCAGATCTAACCACTTGCGATCCACAAGCCAGTCAAGGCTAATCAGCGCAGGGTTACCGGCATGTGCCGAGAGGCATTGATAGGGAGATTTATCTTCATGCACAGGACCCAGTGGCAACATCTGCCACACTTTGATACCACAGCTATGTAAAAACTCGATAAAGCGATAAGCGGCGTGGCCAATATCACCATGCTGCAATGGCCCCGGCAAGGAGGTAGGATGGAGCAAAACCCCGGCAGCGCGCTGATCAGGCATAGTAAAGGTAACACTGGTTACAGCCATACGTGTCTACTATTGTTTGCCCGGCAACATTGCACCACCCATTGCAGGTGTGCCACTCCCAAATGAAAAGGCTTTGGTAAGATATTCCGGCGGCACGACCTCAAGTAGCTGATAAAGGTTACTGAGATGCATCCGGTACTGCTCTTCAAAGGCAGATACCGACTCGGCCGAGTTGTACTCGCCCATCCACCAGAACCAGTCGGAACTTTCGCAGGTCGCCAGTTGTATCGTCGCGTTATGTCGCTGTTGTTCATCCAGTCTTCCTTCCGTCATGACCCGGTCATAAACCTTCTTTGCATCCACCAGCATATCCCATGCACGGTTTTTGTCTTTCTCGCCGATCCAGGTTGAGAATGTGCCGTAGACCCAGCTACCCGCGACAATCTCTTCCACCCGCGCGCGCTGCTTATGCGACGATAGGTAATCACTATACGTCGTCAATTGAATACCTTCATGCTCAATCAACTTTTCATAGAGCGCAGAAAGAAAATGATAGCCATTCTCCGGATAATGCTCCCAGGCATTTTCACCATCGAGAATGATTGAAACCAGTCTGTCTGGCTTATCGGCACAACAGGCGGCAATATTATCGAGATGATGAATCAGATTCGCAACAGCATCATCGGCATGCCAGTCAGAATATTTAAAGCCAATCAGATCCGAAAGGCCATCATCACGGAAAAAACAGGTCACCTCATTATCGCGATACTGATACCCCTTGTGAATACATTCATCGACATAACTGTCCGCCTCAGCGGCCGCCGATTTTTCCAGCGATTGGCGTAACACGGTTTCACCACTGGCCAGCCATTTAAGGCCCATCTCATCTATCAGTTCGATGGTTTCGGCGCTCACACTCCCCTCTGACGGCCAGCAGCCACTCGGCATAAAACCAAAGGTATCATTAAAGACCGCCAGCCCCTTTTCCATATGCCAACGACTCCTTTCCAGCCCACCGGGATAAGCGGGTGACAATGGCAACTCAACCTTGGGCATCGCCTGCTGCGCACTCTTCAGATCGATCAACAGTGGCAAAATGGGGTGGGCATAGGGTGTCACCGAGAGTTCTATCCGGCCACTTTCTGCTAACAATTTATAACGGTTCAGTACACCACTCATTAATTCATGAATTATCTCAACCAGGGTGTGGCGATCATGCATAGTGAAATGGTTTGCCTGCTTCATCAACGCCTTGATACGCTCATCACTCTTCCGTACGGTTTCGCCCATCCAGCTCAGGTGATACCAGACCAGCATATCGACAAAAAACTGCTCCGAATAATAGGCAAGTATGTGCGGCGTCTGAATGCCCGTTTCTGCCATATCGGCGAGTACAGTAAAGGCGTCGAAACGCTCTACCAGTCGCTGTCGGTTAGCACGCAAACAGGTTTTAATAAGCATTAAACGCGCATCGACATCAAGGTGCAAAACAGGATCTGCCAGCGCGGCCAGCAGCGGATCACGCAACGCCTTGCCGTGATGCAGGTGATCATCTAACTGCTGTGCGTAGTCCTGAATCTGCTCAAGCAGAATGGGTGCGAAGTTCACTACCGCACGCGCAGCCGGTTGATTTTCCAGATGTGCCACCATATCGACATAGTCTTTGATAGTGTGCAGGTAAGTCCACGGCAGGTGGTACTCACCATTACGCAGATCACGATAATCCGGCTGGTGCATATGCCAATAGAGAACAACGTTCAATGGATGTCCCTGCACAGCTTTATCTGACATAGTGCAGTTCCTGTCCTAACATATCTGATGTCACCAGTACGATGCCATTCGGCGAGACATGGTATTTTTCCTTGTCCTTTTCAATATCCTGACCAATGTGGGTACCATCGGGAATCACACAGCCGATATCGATGACGGCACGACTGATTCGGCAGTGCTTGCCAATCTCGACATCTGGCAAAATCACTGATGAATCAATCTTACTATAATCATCCACCGTCACATTGGAAAACAGTAATGAGTGACGCACAACCGCGCCGGAAATAATACAGCCCCCAGACACCATTGAGTCCACCGCCATACCACGCCGATCATCTTCATCGAAGATGAATTTTGCCGGCGGCAGTTGCTCCTGATGTGTCCAGATGGGCCATTGAACGTCATACAGATTTAACTCCGGTGTCACGCCGATCAGCTCCTGATTCGCCTCCCAGAAGGCATCCACTGTGCCGACATCGCGCCAATAAGACTGAACACCCGTCTCTGAATTCTTGAAGGGATAGGCAAATGAGCGATAGTTTTTGATCGCATAAGGGATAATGTCATGACCAAAATCGCGGTTCGAACGGGGCGTATCCGCATCACGAATCAATTGCTCAAACAGAAATGCGGTATTAAAGACATAGATCCCCATAGAGCACAGTGCATGGTCTTCGTGACCGGGCATCGGCGCTGGGTCCGCCGGTTTCTCTTTAAAGGTACGGATGCGCATATCCTCTTCGACGCCCATTACGCCAAAGGCAGAGGCCTTATCCAGTGTCACTTCAATACAACCTACTGTCAGATCCGCTTCAGATTCGACATGCTTCGCCAACATCGCCCCGTAATCCATTTTATAGATATGGTCACCGGCAAGAATCAGCACGTATTCGGGCGAATGATCACGAATGATATCGAGGTTTTGATAAATAGAATCCGCCGTACCCGCATACCACGAGGCCTCAATACGTTGCTGTGCGGGCAATAGCTCGACAAACTCACCAAACTCACCGCGTAAATGGCCCCAGCCATGTTGAATATGCAAAATCAACGAATGCGCCTTGTATTGAGTCAATACACCTATGCGCCGTATCCCTGAATTAATACAGTTTGATAACGGAAAATCGATAATACGAAATTTCCCGCCAAACGGAACGGCTGGTTTTGCACGCCAGGTGGTCAGCTCTTTGAGGCGTGACCCACGCCCACCCGCCATTATCAAAGCCAGTGTATTTCTCGTCAGATTACTAATAAAGCGTGGTGACTGTTGCGATTTCATTTAACCTACTACCCCACTATTGCTTACTTCATTACATTTAAGTATATACCTATTCTGCGTTGCTAAAAACGCACTAAAACAGTTTTAATGCAAAAATAAATTCATCCAAAAAAATTGCAAATATATAACCGATAATGCTGTAATCTTAGCGTAAGATTGTCGTTAATGAATTCAGATGAATTAACGGTACCGACAATTCCAGCACCATCACAGAACAAAACATGCGAATACAGCACAATAAATGTGCGTACTGCAAAGACTAACAAGGGGAATAGTGGTAAATGCCAGTTAAACCTGCCAACAAACGTGCTCAAGCCAGCATCTTAAAAGCGCTGCAAGCCGATATGGATAGGATTAGCCATGCGACCCACCACGCACCCACCACTATTTTGGGCAGACTACCGGATAATACCAGCGACTTTATCCTGTGCTATGCGCCTAACACCGTTGAACTTACTTTAAGCGACCTTGATGTCACGACTCAGCGCGTTGCCAAGAGTGATTTCTTTATCTACCAGGGCAGCCTTGATGCCCTGCCCGAGCACTACCAGCTGAGTCGTACCGACCAGCAACAGTGCAAACATGATTATTATGATCCTTACAGTTTTTCCCCGCAGATCAGCGATTATGACCTGCATCTGTTTGCCGAAGGGCGTCATTTTCATATTTATAACATCCTCGGCGCACATCAAATCACGATTGATGGCATCAGCGGCGTCCACTTTGCCACCTGGGCGCCGAATGCCGAGCGTGTCAGCATTGTCGGTGACTTTAATGACTGGGATGGCCGATGTCACCCTATGATGTCACGCGGTGGCAATGGCGTATGGGAACTCTTCATTCCCGGACTCCACGCCAGCGCGCTCTACAAATTTGAGATCCGCAACCGTCATAGTGGCGAAATACTCAGCAAGACTGACCCCTATGCCCAGCAGATGGAACTTCGCCCACGCACCGCCTCTGTGATCACCGAACAAACGACGTTTCGCTGGCAAGATGAGCACTGGCTAACGCGGCGAACCGAGGGCGACTGGCTGCATGCGCCGATGTCCATTTACGAATGCCATCTCGGTTCATGGCAACGTAACGACGAAAACCAGTTTCTTAATTATCGTGAACTCGCCCATCGCCTGGTTGACTATATTAAAGAGACAGGCTTCACCCATATTGAACTGATGCCCATCACCGAGCACCCACTGGACGCCTCGTGGGGCTATCAAACCACCGGTTACTATGCACCCACAAGGCGCTTCGGCACAGCGGATGATTTCCGCTACTTCGTCGATTACTGCCACCAGCACGAGATCGGTGTACTGCTTGACTGGGTACCGGCACATTTCCCCAAAGACGAGCACGGCCTGGCCCGTTATGACGGTAGCGCCCTGTATGAACATGAAGACCCACGCCGTGGTGAACACCGCGACTGGGGCACACTCATCTATAACTACGGGCGCAACGAGGTTAAAAACTTCCTCATCGCCAACGCCCTGTTCTGGCTGGAAGAGTTTCATATCGATGGGCTGCGCGTGGATGCGGTCGCCTCCATGCTATATCTCGATTACTCCCGAGAAGCGGGCGACTGGCTGCCCAATCAGCACGGCGGCAATGAAAACCTTGAAGCGATCGTCTTCATGCGCGAACTCAACAGTGCTACCCATGCAGAGCACCCCGGCACTATTATCATGGCAGAAGAGTCGACTGCGTGGCCACAGGTCACCCGCCCAGTCAATCTTGGCGGACTTGGTTTTAGCATGAAATGGAATATGGGGTGGATGCACGACTCACTCACCTACATGAAGCGAGATCCAATACACCGCCACTACCATCACGATAAGCTCACCTTTGGCCTGCTATATCTCTTCAGTGAAAACTTTATCCTGCCATTTTCACACGACGAAGTGGTCCACGGTAAAAGCTCACTGCTCAACAAAATGCCAGGGGATGAGTGGCAACGCTTTGCCAATTTGCGCCTACTATATACTTATATGTTTACCTACCCCGGCAAAAAACTGCTGTTCATGGGATGCGAGTTCGGACAGGGTACCGAATGGAATCACGACAAGGCATTAGACTGGTACGTACTTCAATACCCACACCATACAGGTATCAAAAAACTGGTAGGTGATCTGAACCGACTGTATACCCAGCAGTCCGCCCTGCACTATTACGATTTTGACCATGATGGGTTTGAGTGGATAAGCTGTAATGATACTGACCAGTCAGTCCTCTCATACATGCGCAAGAGTGACCACGAAACCGTCATCATCGTACTGAATTTCACCCCGGTCGTGCGACACAATTACCGCGTCGGAGTCCCCATTGCAGGTGAATACGAAGTGCTCTTTAATTCCGATTCAAACTACTATGCCGGCAGCAATAGCGGGAGCAATGCCACCCTCGTCGCCGACAACACCCCCTGGATGGAACGGCCTGCTTCACTCGCACTGGACCTCCCACCGCTCGCGGGGCTGGTACTGATTAAACGATGAGCAATATCCTGTACGTCACTAGCGAGGCCTTCCCGCTGATCAAAACAGGTGGGCTGGCCGATGTGGCCGGCAGCCTGCCGATCGCCCTGGCAGAACAGTCCGAGGATATCCGTCTCGTCCTACCGGCCTATCCGCAAGTCATGCAGCAAGTCACAGACACCAAACCGCTGGCCAGTGGCATTTACTACAACCTTGAAGTCACACTCCTTGAGACGCAGCTCCCCAACAGCAACGTGCCAGTATGGCTAGTGCACTGTCCGGCTATTTTTGATCGTCCCGGCAGCCCTTATATGAACAGTGCGGGCCAGCCCTGGCACGACAACGCCCTGCGCTTCGCCGTGTTCTGCAAAGTGGCCGTCGATATCGCGATGAACAGGCTTAATTTGAAATGGCAACCCGATGTGGTGCACTGCAATGACTGGCAAAGCGGACTAATCCCGGCGTTGTTACAGCCGCTCAAACAGCGCCCGGCTACGGTATTTACGATTCATAACCTCGCCTATCAGGGGCTATTTGATTATCAGACCTTTATCGACCTCGAGCTACCATCTGCCCTGTGGCATCCAGAAGGGCTTGAATTTTACCATCAGCTCTCCTTTATCAAAGGGGGGCTGGTTTATGCCGACCGTATCAACACCGTCAGTCCGACCTATGCGGATGAGATCCTGCAACCCGAATTTGGCAATGGCCTGAGCGGCTTGTTGCAACACCGACAAGGTCGGCTATGCGGCATCCTCAACGGTATCGATCACACCGTGTGGAATCCAGCTACCGATCCACACCTTGCCGCCCATTACGATACCACTACGCTGGATCAAAAGCGCGTCAATAAAACAGCCCTGCAAAAACAGTTCAATCTACCTATCGATGCAAAAATCCCGCTTGTCGGCATGATCAGCCGGATGGTGGAACAGAAAGGGCTGGATATCATTCTGCAAGCGATGGAAAAGATCATGACGATGCCACTGCAGCTTATCATTTTAGGCACCGGCGACATGCACTACGAAATGGAACTGATGAAGTGGTCGCAACAGTACCCGGATCGCATCAAGGTCATCGTCGGTTACAATGAACCTTTATCGCATCAAATCGAGGGAGGTAGTGATCTATTTCTGATGCCGTCGGCCTTCGAGCCATGTGGGCTAAACCAGTTATACAGCCTACGTTATGGTACGTTACCGATCGTTAGAAACGTGGGTGGACTCGCCGATACCGTCGTCGCTGCCAACAAGCAAAACCTCGCCAACGCGACCGCTAATGGTTTTGTGGTACCCGCGCAAAGCGCACCAGCATTAGTTGCCACGCTCAAACAAGCACTGACACTCTATAAACGGCCAAAGGTGTGGCGACAGTTGCAACTCACCGCGATGAAGGGAGACTTTTCCTGGCAGCGTAGTGCCAAACACTATCGCGAACTTTATCAACAGGCGATGGCGGACCGGGATCAAATCAACGCCGGTTAACCGCTGAGTTGTAAGACTTTAGCGAATGCTACTGGTTGACCCCTTCCACTGACGCCTCATCCACAAACCAGTGTATATCCCCCACCTGATTCACCGGTAATGCTTCGCCAGCACGGATGCGCGCCATAATCGCTGCCTTCGAAGCACCTGCCGCAAGCACAACACGAAGGCGCGCGCGGCGTAACGTCGACAGCCCCATACTGATACGATCGGCAGGCGGCTTGGGAGAATCATGTACCGCCACCACCGATGCCGTCTCCTGCAATGCCGCATTGCCGGGAAACAGGCTGGCAGTGTGGCCATCTTCGCCCATGCCAAGAAAGGCGATATCAAAGGCATCAACCGACTCAATCGTTTGACAGTAAGCAAGCGCCGCCTGCTCTGCACCCTGTTCCGCTGGCATAGGATGAAAATGAATCGAGGCGAGTCGCGATAGTAGGTGTTGTCGAATCATCACATCATTGCGTTCACGATGCCCCTCTGGGTAACAGCGTTCATCACCGGGATAACAGTGTAGCCGATCCCACGGTAGCGGTTTTTTAGCCAGTGCAGCAAAACAACCCGCGGGGGTATTGCCCCCCGGCACAATCATATGACAGACGCCACGCGCTTCAATACTCGCGGCAATCTGCTGTGCAATAAAGTCGGCCGCCGCCTCAGCGGCGCTCTCAAGCGATGAAGAGATTGCCCAATGATGCATATCAGTAGCTTGGCTTATGCCAGCCGAGTTCGCAGCCTTCGAGCAACGCATCCATCCCTTCGATATCCCAGCTTCCCGCCTGATAACGACTGATCGAAAGCTTGTTTTCCCACGCCTTTAAAATGGGGTCGATAATTTTCCACGACTCCTCCACTTCATCCGCCCGTGAAAACAGCGTCGCATCCCCGGTCAGTACATCGTGCAGCAGTACCTCATAGGCATCTGAGATATCGCCTTCATCTTCAGCATACGGTGCGCGCATCACACTTCGTTTAAGCTCTGTGGTCAGCCCTGGGAGTTTTGCATTCATACGCAATGCGATGCCCTCATCTGGATGCACACGAAACACCAGTGCATTCGCCAATGGTGGGTTTCCCTGAGAGTCAAACAGATTAAACGGGGGTTTACGAAAACGGATCGCGATCTCAGAAACGCGTCCGGGCAGCCGCTTCCCTGTCCACAGCACAAACGGCACCCCCTGCCAGCGCCAGTTATCGATATAAAAACGCGCCGCGGCAAAGGTCTCGGTGGCTGACTCCGGCGACACCCCTTCTTCCCCGACGTAAGACTTGACCGGCTCACCAGCGATATGACCCGCACCATACTGCGCAGCAACGGTCTGCTTTTTCACATCCTCGGGGTCGATGGGGCGCACTGCACGCAACACTTTAATCTTTTCATCCCGCACTGCATCTGCAGTAAATTCGACAGGAGGTTCCATGGCGACCAGCGTCATCACCTGCATCAAGTGACTTTGTATCATGTCACGCAGCGCCCCGGACTTTTCATAATAATTGGCGCGATACTCGATGCCAATCGACTCGGCGGCCGAGATTTGAATATGGTCGATAAAGTTTCGATTCCACAACGGCTCGAGAATGCTATTGGAGAAACGATAAACCAGAAGATTCTGCACACTCTCCTTACCGAGGTAGTGATCAATACGATAGATCTGCGCCTCATCCAGCGAGGCCTGCAGTTCATGGTTAAGTTTTTTTGAGCTCTCCAGATCCATGCCGAATGGCTTTTCAATCACCACCCGACGAAAGCCGGTTTTTTGATCAGAGAGACCCGCTTTTTTCAATCCAGTGGCC
The DNA here is from genome assembly GCA_945787585.1 of uncultured Gammaproteobacteria bacterium. Classification (GTDB taxonomy): domain Bacteria; phylum Pseudomonadota; class Gammaproteobacteria; order SZUA-140; family SZUA-140; genus SZUA-76. Next base: position 11,696 of record CALZIG010000066.1, read on the forward strand.
ACCATTGCGTACCAGTCGGGCGGCACCGCACAGTAAAACATCGCATTGCAGTGACCATCGATCGTCTCCAGTGCCGAAGCCAGATCAACATAGGTGGCGTCTTCCTTCAGGTCACCCGGCACCATTTTGCACATCGCACTGAAGGTCTCCCACTGTACGGTATCCATTTTAAGTTCAGGCGCATAGGTACAGATGCCCTGATAAAGCGACTCCAACCAGGCCTCCTGTGTACGACCTTTCAGCACACCAATGATGCAACTCTCAGGATTTAACAAGCCACAACGCAGCATCTTTATCAAAGATGGAATCAACTTACGTTTAGTTAAATCGCCCCCCGCACCGAAGATTACAATATTGGCGGATTCCGTCGGTTCCCCCAGACAACGTCTACTCACACTCTCGGTCATACTCAACTCCTGTTACTTATTCAGCAGGCTTGATGGGATGCCCACCAAAACCGGCACGCATCGAGTTCAACACCTTGCCGGCAAATGATGACGACTGCCGACTGCGAAAACGCATCTGTAATGCGAGTGTCAATACTGGGGTAGGCACACCCACCTCAATTGAATCCTGCACAGTCCAGCGGCCTTCACCAGAATCATCCACATGATCACTCATTGAGGAGAGTGATTCATCCGCCTCAAAGGCATCGACAATCAGATCCAACAACCATGAGCGCACCACACTGCCATGTTGCCAGATTTCAGAGATCTGCTGCAGATCCAGCGCCATCTCTTGTTTCGCGTCAAGGAGTTCAAAGCCTTCCGCAAAGGCCTGCATCATGCCATATTCGATGCCATTGTGAACCATCTTCACGTAATGGCCAGCACCACTTGGGCCAACATGCCCCCACCCTTGATTTTTTGCCGGCGCCAGTGTTTCGAGTGCCGGGCGAATCATTGCGACGGCTTCATCTGTACCCCCAACCATGATGCTGTAACCATTTTCCAAACCCCATATTCCACCGGAGGTGCCTGAATCAACAAAGTGCACCCCGGATGCCAGGAGATTGGTAGCGCGTTGCTTACTGAGATTAAAATTGGAGTTTCCACCATCCACAAGCAGATCACCCTTACTCACGCCTGCAGCTAATAGCGCCTCAATGCTTTCATCGACAAACTGGTGTGGCACCATGAGCCATATCGCCCGAGGGGCAGGCATTGATGCAACGAGTTGTTCCAGACTCGTTACCGCCTGCACGCTATTCAGCTCATTCGCTAGCGCAGTGGCGGTCGCCTCAGCCACATCGTAAATGCACAACTCATGTCCATCTGCGGCCAGGCGCCTGGCCATATTCGCCCCCATTTTCCCCAACCCAACCAGCGCTAGTTTCATCGCATACTCTCCCAATACCCATTCCGCATGGCTTACCGCTATAAAATCCTATTTTAAGATCACGCTGATGGTGATGAAGACTGTATTCCGATTCGCGAAAAAAACCTCATTCATCATCAAGCCTTCGCCAGATACGACGCTTCATAAAATAGAGCAGCACAGTTAGCAGCACCAGATAGGCAATCACATAATAGCCGATCGTTTTTCGCTCTGCCGCATGAGGATCAGCAGCCCAGGAGAGAAATGCCACGATATCAGCCGCCTGCTGGTAAATGGCCTGGCGCTCGCCTTCGTCCGTGACATAGGAGATACCCAATGGATCGGGCATTCGAGTGCCGGGGAAATAGCGGTTTGTGGCAGTGCCCTCCGCTGTCTCTTCGAAACCGAGCAGGAAAGAGTAGATATAGCGTTCGCCACCTCGCCGCGCCTTGGTGATCAGTGTCAGATCCGGCGGCACCATCCCCAGCATCTCCTGTCGCGCACCACCGTCCATCATACTCAACACGGCATCCTCCAGTGCGCTCTCACCGCGCAGCAAGGTTAACTGCGCTTCTGTAAAACCGATGTCGGTCAGATGGCGGTATTTAACGTACTTTAGATCGTGGCACAGTAGGCACTTGCCTTGCACCAGTTCTGCCCCACGCTGCAATGCGGCAGTACTATTGTCAATAGTGAAATCAAGCAGTGGCGTTGACGGCGATGCGGCGATCACGGTGAATGACGCAACCGTGCAGACGGTAGCCACAACAATGCTGGTAATAACTTTGGCAATCATCTCTTTCGTCACAGCAAATCGCACTTCTTGGCATCCAGCAGACACTGTAACTCTAAGGGCAGGCCGCGCTTGATCAGCCATCGATCTTCGAAATGGGAGACAAAGGGCAATAATATAAAGATACTAAAATAGATAAAAGTCGCGACCTGTCCGACCACTGTGATGGTGTCCCCAGGGGGTTGTGCGCCAACGTAACCCAGAACGACAACATCGATAATAAAAATATAGAACATCAGGCGGAAAAATGGGCGGTAGCGCGCGCCACCGGGAAAGCGCGAGCGATCAAGGTAGGGCATCGCACCATAAACCAGGATAGAGAGCAGCATCGCAATCACACCGCCGATAAAATCAGGGATGGCGCGCAGGATTGCGTAAAATGGCAGGAAATACCACTCCGGCACAATATGCGACGGCGTCACCATTGGGTCCGCCGGGATATGATTTTCCGCCTCAATAAAGAAATAGGGATAAAAGAAAAGTACCACGCAAAACAGGATAAAGAATACCGCCATGCCAAGCAGATCCTTCACCGTGTAATAGGGGTGAAACGGGATGTTATGCTTGTCGGCCAGATTGAAGCCAGATGGATTGCTGCTTTTAACCGTATGCAGGGCGATCAGGTGAATAATGACAAAACCTGTGATTAGAAAGGGCACCAGATAGTGCAGTGCGAAAAAGCGCGTCAGCGTCGCATCACCCACCGAGAAATCCCCGCGCAACCAGATCACCACCTGATCGCCGATAAACGGCGTCGCGCGAA
>CALZIG010000067.1 GCA_945787585.1 uncultured Gammaproteobacteria bacterium
ACTGCCGCCGCGGTCGGTTCGTTTAACAGTCGTAACACCTTGAGTCCGGCAAGCCGTGCGGCATCTTTGGTGGCCTGACGCTGTGCATCATCAAAATAGGCCGGCACTGTAATCACAACACCATCCAGCTCTCCGCCCAGTTCTACCTCAGCCTGCTTCATCAGGGTTTTGAGGATATCGGCGGAGACGGTAACTGGGCTGATATCACCCGCAACAGTATGAATCAGCGGTGTGCCACTCTCTGATTTGGCAAATTCATAGGGCAGCTTATTGGCCGTGGTGCCGATATCCGCCAGCCCTCGACCTATCAAACGCTTGGCTGACGCCACAGTATTTAGCGGGTCCTGATAAGCTGCATCTTTTGCAGCCTGCCCCACCACGGGCGCCTTATCTGCAAAGTAACGCACCACAGAGGGACAGTGATGATTGCCATCGGCATCAATCAAAGTCTCAGCACGGCCATCACGCACCGTTGCCACCAGTGAATTGGTCGTACCCAGGTCTATGCCCACGGCGAGGTGATGCTGACGCTCAACATACGCCTCCCCAGGTTCGCTTATCTGAAACAACACCATAATCTAATCAATAATCCTTTTCATCACACCGACCTTCGTTTAGTCGCGTGCATCTTCAATCTCGTTCAGCTCATCATTCAGGCGTGAAATAAATTGCATTTCATCATACAGCCGCTGTGCTTTCGCTAGCCCAGCAGAAGCATCATCCGCAAATGCGTCCTGCAATGCCTGCTGTAAATTGACGATACGACTTTGCAGTTCACTGGCAAACTTATGTAGTTCACTGTCAATATCATCGCTATGACGCACCTCATCCAGGCGTTCACGCAACTCAATCTGTTCTGTGAGAAAAGCGATGTCTTTATTCGTTACTGCATCATCGATATCCGCGCCACGTAGCTGCAATAGATACCGAGCACGTTTCAGCGGTGACTTCAGCGTTTGATAGGCCTCATTACTCAGGGCCGTCATCTGCACCGATACTCTACGCTCTTTCTCGGTGGCATTAACAAAGCGATCGGGATGTATCATCCCTTGCATTTCACGATAACGCCGCGTTAAAACCTCTTGATCGACATCATAAGCCACAGGCAAACTAAACAGCGTAAAGTAATCTTTGGAAAAAATTGACTCCATGACGGGCTAAAACCTAATCTATTACAGCGTTAAAATCAGACTGTAAAGCTCTCGCCACATCCACAGGTGTCTGCAACGTTTGGATTATTAAATTTAAAACCTTCGTTTAACCCTTCACGCGTATAATCAAGCTCGGTACCGTCAAGGTAAAGTAGACTTTTAGGATCAACTATTACCTTGACGCCGAAATCTTCGATTACAACATCATCTTTCTCAATCTCATCCGCCACTTCAAAGACGTAAGCGTATCCTGAACAGCCAGACGTCTTGACGCCGAGGCGCAAGCCTACGCCTTTGCCTCGTGTCTTAAGATAGCCATCAATATGCCTGGCCGCAGATTCTGTTACTGTAATTCCCATAACGCTCTTCTCATCTCAATCAATGCTGTTACAACACCATTAAGCGGTTTTTTTACTATTGTAATCGTCAACCGCTGCTTTGATAGCATCTTCAGCCAGCACTGAGCAGTGAATTTTCACTGGCGGCAGTGCCAACTCTTCTGCAATCTCAGTATTCTTGATTTCACTTGCCTGGGCCAGCGTTTTGCCTTTAACCCATTCGGTCAGCAAAGAACTCGAGGCGATCGCAGAACCGCAACCGTAGGTCTTAAATTTGGCATCTTCAATAACGCCATCTTTGCTGACCTTGATCTGCAGCTTCATGACATCGCCACAGGCCGGCGCACCAACCATGCCAGTACCTACCGCTTGATCATCTTTATCGAAAGAACCTACGTTACGTGGATTCTCATAGTGGTCTAAAACTTTATCGCTATATGCCATTTTATCTTCTCCTAACCCGCTTAATGTGCTGCCCACTGAACCTTTGAGAGATCAACACCATCTTTATACATCTCCCACAAAGGCGAGAGTTCCCTGAGCTTATCTACTTTCTGTCGCACCAGCCCAATGGTGTAATCCACATCCGCTTCAGTGGTAAATCGTCCCAATGAAAAACGTATCGAACTATGTGCCAGCTCATCCTCACGACCCAATGCACGTAACACGTATGAAGGCTCAAGACTGGCCGAAGTACAGGCAGACCCAGATGAGACTGCAATATCTTTCAGCGCCATGATCAATGACTCACCTTCAACAAAGTTAAAACTGACATTCAGTAACCCCGGCACATGATGATCGAGATCACCATTGACATAGATCTCTTCCATATCGCTAAAACCATTCAGCAGACGTTCGCGCAGTGCGAGAAGACGTGCTGATTCTAAAGCCATCTCTTCCTTGGCGATCCGGAACGCTTCACCCATGCCGACGATCTGATGAACAGCCAGCGTACCCGAACGCATACCGCGCTCATGTCCACCACCATGCATCTGTGCCTCGATACGAATACGTGGTTTACGACGCACATATAATGCGCCAATCCCTTTCGGCCCATAAATTTTATGTCCAGAGAAAGACATCAGGTCAACTTTCGTTTTTTCAAGATCAATCTCAATCTTTCCCGCACTCTGCGCAGCATCACAGTGAAAAATAATACCCTTGCTACGTGCCAGCTCACCAATGGCGTCAATATCCTGCACCACACCCGTCTCATTATTCACATGCATAATTGAGATCAGGATGGTGTCCTCACGAATCGCATCTTGCACTGCTTTGATATCGAGAAGACCACTATTTTCGACCTCTAAATAGGTCACTTCATACCCTTCTCGTTCCAGTTGACGACAGGTATCCAGCACCGCCTTATGCTCGGTTTTACAGGTGATAATATGCTTACCTTTTTTCTGATAAAAGTGAGCAACGCCTTTGATCGCCAGATTATCTGATTCCGTCGCGCCCGAGGTCCAGACAATCTCTCTGGGATCCGCATTGACCAGCGCAGCAACATACTCACGCGCCTGCTTAACATCCTCGTCCGCCTTCCAGCCAAACACATGAGAACGCGAAGCCGGGTTGCCAAAATCGCCATCCATCGTCAGGCAGGCCATCATCTTCTCTGCCACTCGTGGGTCTGCCGGCGTGGTCGCAGCATAATCTAGATACACAGGTACTTTTTCTTTATTACTCATATATTCTCAATCATTCCTTAAAACATTTAGACTCTAAGCAGAAACACCGCATCACGCCCAGGCACTATTTAACTTCAATAAACTTTCGATCTGTCGCTGTAGTGACGCCATCAATAAATCGACTTCCTCGATCGTGTTGCTATTACCAAAACTCACCCGTACTGCGCCATAAGCCAAACTCTCTTCTACGCCCATCGCCCGCAACACATGGCTCGGTTCACCACTGCCACTTGTACAGGCAGAACCACTTGAAACGGCGATGCCGTCACGATCAAGGCTCATCAACAGCGTTGATCCTTCAATGCCTTGTACAGCAAAGAAGATAGTGTTCGGCAGCCGTTTTGCCTGCTGCGCAAAAATAACGACTTCAGGTATCTTCTGTAACGCCTGTTCAGCACGTCTGCGCAACCGACCACAATGATCCGTTCGCGCCGTTAATTCGTCTTGCGCCATCTCTGCAGCGACACCAAAACCCACTATACCAGACAAGTTTTCAGTGCCGACTCTTAATCCCATTTCATGGCCGCCGCCATACAACATCGGCTGCAGTGCCAGCCCTTTCTCAATGACCAACGCGCCAACGCCTTTCGGGCCGTATATCTTATGCGCGGAGAGGCTCATTGCCGACACCCCCAACGCCTCAAAATTCACCGGCATTTTACCCAATGCCTGTACTGCATCGGTGTGCATCACAGCGCCACGGCTTCTTGCCACTTCACTCAACTGCGCAATATCCTGCACTACGCCTGTCTCGTTATTCGCCAGCATCACCGATGCCAGAGCAGCATTACTCTGATTCAACGCCTGCTCAAACTTTCCCGATGATAAAACGCCATCATCATTAACCTCTGCAACGGTGAGCGGCACACCCGATGCTTGCAGTGCAGACGCCGACTGCAAAATCGATGAGTGCTCCAGCGCGCTGACGACAAAACCAGCATCCGCATTAGCTAGCCCCATCACACCTCGCAGCACAAGGTTATTGGCCTCGGTACCGCCACTGGTAAATACAACCTGCATCGGCTGCACACCCACCAACATCGCGACCTGCGCTCTTGCGTACTCCAGCGCCTGCTTCGACTCACGCCCAGGGCTATGTCCACTTGAGGGGTTGCCATAACAGCCCTGTAAATAAGGCAACATAGCATCAAGCACTCGGCTATCTACTGGGGTTGTTGCATTATGATCCAGATATATGGACATCACCCCTCGTTAACTAGCATGCAATGCTGGTTAACTTGCACCGCCGTTAACAGCAGAAGAAAATGAGGCAGTCTGACTCTGTTTCTGCAAACTGTCCTGACGCGCCGCGATGTCTTTAACCGCGTTGCGCTCAACCAGCTGTCCCAGACTAATGTTTTCCAAAAACTCATACAATTGACGACTCAAATCGGCCCATAATTCATGGGTGAGACACGGCTTACCATCCTGACAGTTACCCATGCCGCCACAACGCGTCGCATCCACTTTTTCATCAATGGCGGTAACAACATCGGCCACAGCAATGTCATTTGAATCTCGACTTAAGCGGTAACCACCACCCGGGCCACGCGCACTATCCACCAGCCCCTGCTTACGCAACTTGGCAAACAACTGCTCCAGGTAAGAGAGTGAAATCCCCTGACGTTGTGAAATATCAGCCAATGGCACTGGACCTTCCTGCGCATGTAACGCCAAGTCCAGCATCGCAGTCACTGCGTAGCGCCCTTTTGTAGTCAGCTTCATATCGTTCTACCTTTGTATTTGTAAGGTAATAAACATTCTACATTGTTGATTGTTTTAGTCAAGATTTATTTCCGATCACCACCACTCTCATCAACCGTTGCTTCAGCACTCGGCGGAACATCTTTTTTCCCTTCTAAATCAATATTATAAAGATCCAATCCAGGGAGTGGGGTGACATCGATTTCAGCGCCCATTCGCGTAAGTGCAGCGTTCAACGCTTCTATTCTCCCATCCATTGCATGGATATGATCAAGCATAGCATTAACGGCATTAGACACGGGATCGGCCTCATCCTGTGACACACCATACGCATCAAAACCGATTTTTTTGGCGAACTCGCGGCGTTTTTTAACATCCGCATCCTTAGTATTGCGCGCAACATGTCCCGGCACCCCGATCATCGTCGCACCCGCGGGCACATCTTTGGATACCACGGCATTGGATCCAATACGCGCACCATCATTGACTGTGATCGGCCCCAGCACCTTGGCACCGGCACCAACGACGACATTATTCCCCAGCGTTGGATGGCGTTTACCCTTATTCCAGCTGGTGCCGCCTAACGTCACGCCATGATAGAGCG
>CALZIG010000068.1 GCA_945787585.1 uncultured Gammaproteobacteria bacterium
GAATGATCTGTTCGGTTCATCCTGCCCGACGACACCGGCTGAACCGGATGAGGCGATCACCAGTATGGTGGTGGCGGAATGGAGTGAAGAGCAGCGTTTGCTGGGTGAAAAAGAGACGTTAGGCCTCTATCTGACCGGCCACCCGATTGTTCGCTATGAAAAAGAGCTGGCCAATTTTATTACCAGTCGTATTGCCGATTTGCGCCCCAATAAAACGGTTTCAGTGGCGGGACTGGTGACGGCGATCAATACACGTAACGATCGCCGCGGTGAAAAGATCGCTTTTGTCACACTGGACGACCGCACCGGCCGGGTCGAGGTCGCCGCCTTTTCCGATGCCTACAGTCGCTATCGTGATCTGTTGACCAAGGATCGGCTGGTGATCGTCAGCGGCGAGGTGAGTGAGTCAGACTTCTCCGGCGGGTTTAGAATGAGCGCGGAGGCGATTTACGATATCGATCAGGCACGCGCACGCTACGCCTGTGGGCTGGAGATTGATGTCGATGAGGCGCGTGCAGGCAACGGTTTCGTCACCTCATTGAGTGAAGTGTTACAGCCCTTTCGTGAAGGGAAGTGTCCAATATGGATTAATTACCATCGTAAGGATGCCACGGCCCGTATGTCGCTGGGTGAGGCGTGGCGGGTGCGTCCAACGGATGAGCTACTGCAACGCCTGCGTGAAGTGGCGGATGGGGTTCGAGTACTTTATAAGTAGCCGGATAAGTAGCGGGAACGGCTCAGTGATTGTTGCGTTTGGTTACAATCGTTCTCGCTAACCTGCTAGAATGGCCGGAAATATTTTTTGATTTTGGATTGATATGAACCTGAATTATCTTGAGTTTGAGCAGCCGATCGCCGAAATGGAGGCGAAGATCGAAGAGCTGCGTAATGTGGGTAGCGATAACGATATCAACATCAGCGAAGAGCTGGTCCGTTTGCAGGAAAAGTGTACCTCGATGACCGCGACGATCTTTGCCAAGCTGACTTCGTGGCAGATTTCACAGTTGGCGCGTCATCCACTGCGCCCATACACGCTTGATTACATTGAGCAGATGTTTACCGATTTTGAGGAGTTGCATGGCGACCGTATGTTTGCCGATGATGCGGCGATCGTAGGTGGCGTGGCACGGTTGGATGGTCGACCTGTGATGATCATTGGTCATCAGAAAGGGCGCGACACCAAAGAAAAGGTACGGCGTAATTTTGGCATGCCACGCCCTGAAGGTTACCGTAAGGCGCAGCGCTTGATGGAGATGGCGGAGCGTTTCAAAATGCCGGTGCTCACCTTTATCGACACGCCCGGTGCCTATCCCGGTGTGGATGCGGAAGAGCGCGGCCAGAGTGAGGCGATTGCGCGCAATCTTCGCGTGATGTCTAACTTGAAGACTCCTATCATCTGCACCGTGATCGGTGAGGGTGGTTCAGGCGGTGCGTTGGCCATCGGTGTGGGAGATCGGGTTTCGATGCTTGAATACAGTACCTATTCGGTGATCTCGCCGGAAGGTTGCGCCTCTATTTTATGGAAGAGCGCTGACAAGGCTGAAGAAGCGGCTGCTGCGATGGGGATTACCTCTGAGCGGTTGAAAGAACTTGGGCTGATCGATGAAGTGATCGATGAGCCACTGGGGGCCGCACATCGCCATCTTACAACGACGGCACAGAATCTTAAGCTTTCCATTAAGCAAGCGCTGTCCGAGTTCGACAAAATGGATATTGATCAACTGGTCGAGCGTCGTTACCAGCGTCTGATGGGATACGGCAACTTCAAAACCGAGTAATGAAGCGCGGCTCTCCCCAGCTGCTGCAACAACTGCTACAACAACTGCGCGCGGCGCTGCAAGCGATGCCCGCGCAGCGCTACTGGGTCGCCTACAGCGGCGGTATCGATTCCCACGTATTACTACACGCAATGGCGGCGTTACGTTCGCAATACACGGCAACGCTCAATGCCGTTCACGTCAATCATGGATTGAATCCTGCGGCCAGTGAATGGGCCGCGCACGCAGTTGCAGTGTGTGAAACGCTGGATATTCCGTGCCACCTGTTTAATGTCGATGCCGTTGCTGCGCCGGGAGAAAGCCCTGAGGCGGCGGCGCGTGATGCCCGTTACCGTGCCTTCGCGCAGTTAATTGAGCGCGGCGATCTGTTGCTGACCGCGCACCATCAGGAAGATCAGTCCGAAACCCTGTTACTGCAACTCTTGCGTGGTGCCGGCCCGCAGGGGTTGGCGGCGATGCCAGTGCTGAGGCGATTGTCAGCAGGGCAGCTTGCGCGACCGCTGCTGTCAGTGAGTCAGGCGCAGATCGAACAATATGCGCAGGATAAGTCACTGCAATGGGTTGAAGACCCGAGTAACCAGGAGCGAGGCTTTGAGCGTAATTATCTCCGGCACGAGGTCATTCCGAGTCTCAAGTCACACTGGCCGGCCTTTGCGAAGACGGTCTCGCGTGCCGCGGGCCACTGCGCAGAGGCGGTTACGCTGCTCGATGAAGTGGCGGCAGAGGATCTCCATCAACTCAGCGGATGGGTGTCGCAGCAGCCAGTACCGATGCGCCTGCCGTTGTCGGGTCTACAACAGATGTCACCGCAACGGCGTCGAAATACTCTAAGATTTTGGATAAGAATGACTGGATTACCGATTGTTTCAACAGAGATAATGAAACAGATAGAGCATTCGCTGATCGATGCGCGTGAAGATGCAATACCATTAGTGCAGTGGCCGGGCGGTGAACTGCGCCGCTATCGTGATGCGCTCTATGCGATGTTGCCACTGGCTCCGCTGGATACTGCGACAGTGCTTCAGTGGCAGTGGCCGCAGCAAACTTTAGCGCTACCGGGCGGGCTTGGGACATTAACGGCGACTGTTGATGAAGCGGTAACGGAGGCGATGCCGATGGCGATATTGAGCCTTGCCCAGTGCCAGCAGCAGCCGATGACAATCCGTTTTCGGCAAGGCGGCGAGCGCTGTCAGCTAGTCGGACGAGAGCATCATCACACCTTAAAAGGGTTGCTACAGACGGCAGGGGTGCCTCCATGGCAGCGTGATCGCATTCCACTGATCTATGTTGGTGATCAGCTGGCCGTCGTCGTGGGACATTTCATTTGTGCGCCGTTTCAAGCGAAAGTGGGGGGAGCCGGCATTGCATTTTCGCTCAGCTGACGGCCATCTATCGATGATTTCCATAGAAAAAACTTGTGGTTGGCAGTTAGAATTTGATTGAGCAACATGGCGTAATCTTGTAATATACAACCCCGTCCTGTTTGTTGTATTCAAACACAAACCTCTTATTATTTAGGTGTTCATGACCAAGTATATTTTTGTGACCGGCGGTGTGGTTTCTTCTCTTGGGAAGGGCATTGCCTCCGCCTCCTTAGGCGCAATTCTCGAAGCGCGGGGTCTGAAAGTGACCCTGATCAAATTAGACCCCTATATCAATGTTGATCCCGGCACGATGAGTCCGTTTCAGCACGGTGAGGTCTATGTGACCGAAGATGGCGCAGAGACCGATCTCGACCTGGGTCACTATGAGCGCTATGTCCGTACCACGATGCTGAAGCAGAACAACTTCACCGCCGGGCGTATCTATGAAAGCGTGCTGGCCAAGGAGCGCCGTGGCGATTATCTTGGCGCGACAGTGCAGGTGATTCCACACATTACCGACGAGATTATCACCTTCATCAAGGCGGGCGCGGACGATGCTGACGTGGCGCTGGTAGAAGTGGGGGGCACGGTCGGTGATATTGAATCATTGCCATTCCTTGAAGCGATTCGCCAGATGGGGATCGAAGCGGGGCGCGGCAACGCCATCTTCATTCATCTGACGCTGGTGCCGTACATCCCCTCCGCCGGTGAAATCAAAACCAAACCAACGCAACATTCAGTAAAAGAGCTGCGTTCGATCGGTATTCAGCCTGACATTTTACTCTGCCGCAGTGATCGCCCACTGCCCGATGATGAGCGCCGCAAGATTGCGCTGTTCACCAATGTAGTGCCGGAAGCGGTGATCTCGGCAGTGGATTCCGACAGCATCTATAAAATACCGTTGCTGCTGCATGAGCAAGGGCTGGATTCCATCGTCACTGAAAAGCTTAATTTTGATGTGCCTGCGGCGGATCTGAGTGAGTGGAAGGAGATTAAGCGCCGTCTCGAAAGCCCATCTGCCGTGGTCACCGTGGCGATGGTGGGTAAATATATGACGTTGACCGACTCTTATAAGTCGATCTCCGAAGCGCTGATTCACGCAGGGCTACAGACGCATACCCGGGTCAATATTATTTATATCGATTCCGAAGAGATTGAGAAGAAAGGCACAGGTTGCCTGGATGCCGTCGATGCGATCCTGGTGCCGGGTGGCTTCGGTGAGCGCGGTGTCGAAGGCAAGATCACCACCGTGCGTTACGCCCGTGAAAACAAGGTGCCGTACCTGGGTATTTGTCTGGGCATGCAGGTGGCAGTGGCGGAGTTTGCGCGTAACGTTGCCGGCATGGCAGGGGCGCATAGCACCGAGTTTGATACCAGCACGCCGTATCCGGTGATTGCGCTGGTGACAGAGTGGACCGCGGCCGATGGTAGTGTTGAAAAACGTGACGAGTCATCCGATCTGGGCGGCACCATGCGCCTCGGTGCGCAGCAGTGCCGACTGGTCGAAGGGACCAATGCCCGTAAGGTCTATGGCGAAGAGGTGATCTCGGAACGTCATCGCCACCGTTACGAAGTGAATGCGGGGCTGGTGGGTCAACTGGAGCAGGCAGGATTAGTTGTGTCGGGCAAGTCAATGGATGATGGGCTGGTTGAAGTGATTGAATTACCGGACCACCCGTGGTTTATTGCATCACAGTTTCATCCCGAGTTTACCTCGAACCCACGTGACGGCCATCCGCTGTTTAGTGGTTTTGTACAGGCGGCACGGGATCGTAAAGAACGTTAGTGAGATCAAATAATTTAGCGCTATGCTGGATCAGGTTTTACTAAGTATTGAAATTAAAAAGTAATTATAAGTTATTGGAAGAGAGGAAAAATGTCGAATATTACTGAAGTGCGCGGACGCGAAATTATCGATTCACGAGGCAACCCAACTGTCGAGGCCGATGTGGTACTCGCCTCCGGTGCAAAGGGGCGTGCAGCCGTACCCTCCGGCGCCTCAACCGGTGCACGCGAGGCCGTGGAGCTGCGCGATGACGACGCCAGCCGATTCGGTGGCAAGGGCGTGTTAAAGGCGGTTGCCAATATCAATGGCGAACTTGCTAACGCATTAATTGGGCAGGATGGCCTCAATCAGGCGGCGCTGGATCAGAAGATGATCGATCTCGATGGTACTCACAATAAAGGGCGCCTTGGTGCCAATGCACTGCTGGCTGTTTCACTCGCTGCCGCACGTGCAGCGGCGGAAGAAAAGGGCGTTTCACTTTATCAGTCACTGGGCGATGCGGCCAAATTCCGCATGCCGGTGCCGATGATGAATGTGATCAATGGCGGCGCACATGCCGACAACAGCGTCGACATGCAGGAATTTATGATCATGCCGGTCGGCGCCAGCAGCTTTTCGCAGGCGTTGCAGATGGGTGCTGAGACTTTTCATGCGCTTAGAAAGGTTCTCTCAGATAAAGGATTAAATACCGCAGTCGGTGATGAGGGTGGTTTTGCCCCTGATCTGCCATCGAATGAAGCCGCGATTGAAGTGATTCTGGAAGCGATCGCCAGCGCCGGTTACACCGCCGGTAAAGATATCTTCATCGCGCTTGATCCCGCCAGCAGTGAGTTCTATAAAGACGGCCTCTACTGTCTGGAATCAGAGGGCAAGAAGCTGACCTCCGCTGAGTTTGTTGATTATCTCGCAGACTGGGCCGATCGCTTTCCAATCGTCTCGATCGAAGACGGCATGGCCGAAGATGACTGGGACGGCTGGGATCTGCTGACCCAACGCATCGGTGATCGTGTGCAGTTGGTGGGCGACGATCTGTTTGTCACCAACACCGAGATCCTCAAAGAGGGGATCGATAAAAAAGTGGCCAACTCAATCCTGATCAAAGTGAACCAGATCGGCACCCTGACCGAATCGATCGCCGCGATTAACATGGCTAACGATGCCGGTTACACCGCCGTGGTATCACATCGCTCCGGTGAGACCGAAGATGCCTTTATTGCCGATCTCGCTGTCGCCACCGGCGCAGGCCAGATCAAGACCGGCTCAATGTCTCGCTCAGACCGTATCGCCAAGTACAACCAGTTGCTACGTATCGAAGAAGCGCTGGGTGATAAGGCGATCTACCCGGGGCGTGACGCGTTTAAAATCGCTATCCCAGGATAAGATTCGCGCGATATCTGGCGAGGCTGATCAACGGTGGCCGTTATGAGTTTAACAGCATGGAATATCCCGCACCAATCTCAGGGACAGTCTGATAGACTCATAGCACCTATGAAGATCATCCCCGCCATTTTTTTTGTGTTGCTGATTCTGCTGCAAATCAAGTTGTGGAGTGGCGATGGCGGTATTGTCGATACCGTGCAGCTGCAACGCGCAGTTGACCAACAGCAGCAGGAAAACGATACCTTGAGCGAACGCAACACGGCACTGGAAGCGGAAGTCGAAGACCTAAAAAAAGGGGTCGATGCGATTGAAGAGCGTGCCCGTAGCGAGTTGGGTTTAATCAAACCGGGCGAGACCTTTTTTCAGACCGTCGATGAATAATCCGCTGTTGCCTTTATCTCTCCACATGCGTGGTCAGTATGAGTGCTAATCAACGTTACTGGGGCATCATCCCGGCCTCCGGTGTGGGGCAGCGTATGGACAGTGAGTTGCCTAAACAGTACCTCACACTGCATGGCAAGACTCTGCTACAACACACTATCGAACGTATGGTCAATCACCCGCGAATCGCGGGCGTCGTCGTGGCGGTGGCTGAAGCGGATGACCGTTGGCGCGCGCTTGAAAACAGTTTTGGCGACCGAGTGCATTGGGTCACCGGCGGTGTTGAACGGCATAACTCGGTACTCAATGCGTTGCGTGCGCTCAGTAAGATTGCCCCGCCCGATGCCTGGGCGCTGGTGCACGATGCGGCGCGCCCCTGCTTGCGCAGTGATGACATCGATCATCTGATTGATGAGGTCGAGCGTGACGCGGCGATCGGCGGCATCCTCGCAACCCCGGTGAGTGATACGATGAAACGCGTCAACCTGACGGGCGGTATTGTTGAGACCGTCAACCGTAACGGCCTGTGGCGCGCGTTGACACCGCAGATGTTTGGTGTCGATATGTTGATTGCGGCGATTGAATACGCAATGAAACAGGATTTCCCCATCACTGATGAAGCGAGCGCCATCGAATCATTAGGGCACTCGCCCAAAGTGGTGGCGGGCCACCCCGACAACATCAAGATCACCATTCCGCAAGATCTCGAACTGGCACATCTCTACCTGAAAACACAGCAAAGCGAGGCAAGCTGATGAGAATCGGCCACGGTTTTGATGCACACCGTTTTACTGACGATAAAGATGCGGTGATTATTGGCGGTGTATCGATCCCCTATAAACAAGGATTGGAAGCGCATTCCGATGGGGATGTATTGATACACGCGCTGTGCGATGCACTGTTGGGTGCGGCGGCGCTGGGCGATATCGGCCAGCACTTCCCCGATACCGATCCCGACAATGCGGGCATCGATAGTCGTATCTTGTTGCGTCATATTGTGGCGCTGTTAAATGACAAAGGCTACACGCTATCCAATGCCGACATCACGATCATCGCGCAGGCACCGAAGATGGCACCGCATATTGCGGCGATGCGCAGTGTGATTGCGGATGATCTGCAAGTGGCGCTCGATCGAGTCAACATCAAGGCCACCACGACTGAAAAGATGGGGTACACCGGTCGCGGCGAAGGGATCTCGACCCACGCCGTTGTGCTGTTAAACGAGTAATTAATGGCCTTTCCGTTAGACTGGCCGCGCGCCTATGGCGATCCTCCGCTGCGTGGCGTGATCCGTTCAACTCCGGAAGATTTTCAGGTCGATGAAGTGCTGGGTTTCGTAGCGGATGGCGATGGCACTCACGCCTTTCTAAAAATACGAAAAAAAAATGCCAACACCGAATGGGTTGCCAAGCAGTTGACCCGGTATGCGGGTGTGCGCCAGGTCGATGTGGGTTACGCCGGGTTGAAAGATCGCCGTGCAGTGACCACGCAATGGTTCAGCGTCGATCTTGCCGGGCACGAAGCGCCTGACTGGCCAGCGCTAAAAGAGGGTGGCATTGAGTTTATCGAGATCACGCGTCATCGACGCAAACTAAAACGCGGTGCGCTACAGGGTAACCGTTTCAAGATTGTGGTGCGTGAGGTTGAGGGCGATCTTGAGGCATTTGAACATCGTCTTTTACAAATCGCGAGCGGCGGTGTTCCCAATTATTTTGGTGAGCAGCGCTTTGGCTTTTCAAACCTTGAAAAGGCAACAGCGATGTTTACAGGGCAATTGAAAAAGGTACGTCGTCCCGATAAAAGTATGTACCTCTCTGCCGCTCGCTCGTGGCTGTTTAATCAAATCCTGGCGGCACGTGTTGCGTCGAACACATGGAATCGCCCAATGCCGGGGGATGTGATGATGCTGAGTGGTACGCAGAGTATTTTTGCGGTTGAAACACCGGATAGTGAAATCGAACAACGCATCTCTGATTTAGATATTCATCCCACGGGTGCGATGTGGGGCAGCGGTGAGTTGGCTTCAATGCTGGAAGTGGCCGCACTGGAAAAGAGCGCCGTTGAAAGTGATGCCCTTTTATGTGATGGGCTAAAGCGGGTAGGGCTGAAGCAACAGCGCCGCTCACTGCGCCTGATGCCGTTGGATTTACAGTTTAAACAGCTTGACCCGCAATCGATCGAGTTACAGTTTGAACTGCCTGCCGGGAGTTATGCGACGGTGGTGTTGCGGGAATTGCTGGCGTATACCGCCCGTTAAAGGCATTCGTTCCAAACCTAAGCGCAACGCACACCCCTGAATAATGCCGATGCGTAATATGCGACAAAATGTCGTATTTTTCCAGTGCTAAAACCTATTGGAACATTAGTAATTACTAATGTTTGGTCAATTTTAATCGCTAATGTATTATTAATTATGAAATTAATTTTAAACAGCGGTAGCATTGTGATGAAAAAAGCTATTTCGCCAAAAAAATGTCATGAGGGATATACGACAAAGTGTCGTGTTATAACACGACACTTTGTCATCTACTTATAGTTAGATTGCAATGAAAGTCCGAGTTAATAATAAGGGATGTAGATAATGAGTAATGAAATTACTGTTACATCACAAGGTCAAGTGACCACTGGTGTAGACCAGTTTACAAACGGATTAACAGCATATTTAGGGGAGCTTGGATTACCTTCCGAACAAGTGTTGGTTCCTGTTGGAGAACGTACACGTGTAATTAACAATCTCCCTGAAGTAATCACTCTTGTCGATCCTGCTCAACGTATTACGTCAATTTACCTTTCAAAATTTATAGCTGCGTGCGGTGCGGGCCTCTTTGATGCTGCGCTTAATTTCATTTGGGACGAAACAGTACTCAACTTACGCAAAAAAGTAGCTCGCTTTGATATAGAGTATTTCTACGACAGCGTAGTTACAGATGAAAACAGACGAAAAAAACTAAGAAGCGAAGATGACCTCGTAAAACTAGACGAGTGGGAGCTAGTCAGGGGATGCCACTTAACAGGGATTCTATCTGATATTGGATATAAGCATCTCGATTACATTCGTGATATGAGAAACTGGGCAAGTGCTGCCCACCCTAATCAAAATGATCTAACAGGATTTCAATTAATCTCCTGGTTGGAAACATGTATCAAAGAGGTTATAGGTAAGGAGCCTGAAGGCCCTGCCATTGAAGTTAAGCGCTTCTTGGCGAGTATCCGAAATAATACATTGAGTGCCGTAGATGCACAGCATATCAATGCAGGATTGGAGCATTTACCAACCGATTTGGGAACCTCTTTGCTGAGGACTCTTTTTGGTATGTACACGGCACAAGCGGCGCCTATTCAGATTAAAAACAATATCCGCATGGTTTGTGTGAAAGCTTGGGAAATGGCTCCTGAGGACTCTAAGTATGAGTGCGGATTGAAATATGCCACATATGCCTCCAATGGTGAAAATGATAGAAAAGACGCAGCAAATGAGTTTTTGACGTCGGTTGGCGGTTTGCCTTATTTGCCCAAAGATACGCTAGCGGTTGAAATCTCCGAAAAGGTTAATAATCTTTATATTGCGCATACGGGTTTCAACAACTTCCACAATGAACCTTCACACGCACGACTTTTGGATTCATACATATCACAGACCGGTACAATCCCTGATTCAGTAAGGAAGGTATATGTTAAAACTGTTGTAATGGCAAAAATAGGGAACGGACATGGAGTTTCAGACATGGCAACCTCATATTATGACAGTATGCTCTCAAAATTTGGTGAACAGGAAATTCGAGAGTTTGTATCGCTTTTGGTAGACCGGGAGTTTTCTTCAAGGGTTTGCTTAACTTCGTGCCGAGGTGGTTATAAAAATCTAGCTACATATTTTCAAGCAAGGACTACAAATCAAATAAGTCTCCAGGCTCTTCAAACAATATTGACTGCAACTGATCAACAACTTCCAAATCTAGGCAGAGATACTAGATATACTCAATTGCTTGGCAGCTATGTATAGCAATCTAACAAAAGCAATTAACACGGACATTTTTCCGCGGCGTTTTCTTGTGCTAAAAGAGCCTAGCACAAGAAAAACACCGCTACAAAATTCCGGTTATTGCTGGCGTTATGTGGCCATGAAGGCGAACGGTATTGTTAACTAATGAACGAATTTAAAAAACTCATAGAGTCAACACATAGAGGGCTTGGAGTCCCTGAGGACTACCAAGAAAAATATAGCCTCACTCTACAATATGAAGAAATTGACTTGGTTGAAATTGAAAATGATATTTATGGAAGACCACAAAAAGCAGCAAGAGTTGTTGCCGAGGCATGGCCTCAAATGAAAGCCCAGGCAGCAAGAGAAGGTGTCGTCTTAAATTTAGTATCAGCGTTTAGGTCCGTGGACAAACAAGCAGAAATAATTAAAAGAAAAATAAATAGCGGTGCTCGAATAGAAGAAATATTACAAGAATGCGCCGCCCCTGGTTACAGTGAGCATCATTCTGGCCGCGCACTAGATTTAACCACATCTGGGTGTGAGCCTCTTACAGAGGCATTTGATAAAACAGAAGCATTTACTTGGTTGCAAGATAACGCCAATTTATTTTCGTTTGGGCTGTCGTACCCCAAGGGCAATAAATGTGGTATTGCGTATGAACCATGGCACTGGGCATTTAATGAGAGTTAGCCACATAACCTCTATATGACCGCCCCTGTCAATAGCACGAGCCAACCTAAAAGCGGTGAGTAATCACCGTTTTTTTATTAGTACAAGTCATGCGCCTACTGCGAACCTGTTAAACGGTTTTGCAGAGCAAC
>CALZIG010000069.1 GCA_945787585.1 uncultured Gammaproteobacteria bacterium
CAGTGAAGAGTTGTTACGGCTAGCGGGAGGTGTTCAAACACTGGTTGATCGGTTCAAGGTCTAGTTTATATACAAATCTTCCTTGAAGAAGATGCCATCTAATAATCTCCGTTTTTCTATCTATCTCTATACTAACAAGGTAAAACCATATATCGCTGCATAGCAATCTCCAGCAGATAAGAAAAAGAAAAAAGAGGCTTTATTTACCCAATTAAGCTAAATACAGAGGCATGCCGCAAGCTTCCATCTCAGCCTGATTTATTGTCATCTCTAAACATGGTTGATATTCTCTGTCAGCTCTTTGGTAATCAGGGCTAAACCGTTATTAGTAGACCTCTATCAAGCATTTCTTACCTGTCACGAATTATATAATCTACTCTGTTACACTCACAGTGCTGTAACTAAAATCAACAATGCCTGAACGGCTTTAGACATGAACCACACAAGGACACCCGCTAATGGCAGGCAGTAGCTTAATAGCACTCATCGACGATATAGCATCCGTACTTGATGATATCGCCCTGATGACCAAAGTCGCTTCCAAAAAAACGGCTGGGGTACTAGGTGATGACCTTGCGCTTAATGCGCAACAAGTCGCAGGAGTGCGCGCAGACCGAGAGCTGCCGGTCGTATGGGCGGTCGCCAAAGGCTCCGCCAGAAACAAGCTAATACTTGTACCCATTGCCCTTGCGCTGAGTGCGCTGTTGCCGGTGCTGATTACACCACTGCTAATGCTCGGTGGCGCGTTTCTCTGTTACGAAGGTTTTGAGAAAGTCGCCCATAAATTTCTTGCCGACAAAGAGGAGAAAGCGACAGCACATGCCGAGTTAACCAACGCTCTCATCGATGAATCGATCGACATGATCGAATTTGAACAGAAGAAAATCAAAGGCGCGATTCGCACCGACTTCATCCTCTCGGCAGAGATCATTGTGATCGCACTCGGCACAGTCAAAGAAGCTTCGCTATGGATGCAAACAGCGGTAGTATGCACCATTGCCGCGCTCATGACTGTCGGTGTCTATACTTTGGTGGCAGCCATCGTCAAACTTGATGACGCAGGCCTTGCACTTATTCAGCAATCAGCGAGTCACGTGTGGGCACGCATCAAACAGTCGATCGGGCGGGGATTGTTATGGCTCGCACCCCGCATGATGAAGACCCTGTCTATCGTCGGCACCATCGCAATGTTCATGGTCGGTGGCGGAATACTTGTGCATGGCATGCCAAACGCACAGGCGCTACTCTACCCATTGGTCGAGTGGTTAGCGGCACTACCCATTGGCGGTGCAGTGTTATCTTTTCTCGCAGAACCGTTGGTAAACACTGTTGCGGGATTGATCATCGGCGGAATTGTGCTCGCAGGTCTCAACATCGGCAAAAAGATTGCGTCGTCGCTTCGTGCTAACTAACGTTCATTAATTAGAAAAAACCGGCCAGAAAGCAATTTATAAATATAGATTAAACAATATACTCTGTAACCCCGATTTCTCCTGTTTACCCTTTAGCTAAGCAGGCTGCAACATTCCTTCACTTTTCAGAAAACTGATAATTTCATTCAGGCCCTGAGCAGATTTTAACTGCGCAAATACGTAAGGACGTGCTACACGCATCCGCCGCGTATCGCTATCCATCACCGCCAGTGATGCGCCCACATGTTCCGCAAGATCCGTTTTATTAATCACCAGCAGGTCCGATCTGGTAATGCCGGGTCCGCCTTTACGCGGAATTTTTTCGCCGGATGCGACATCGATGACATAGATGGTTAAATCGACCAGTTCGGGACTGAAGGTGGCGCTAAGGTTATCACCGCCGCTCTCGATAAAGATGATGTCGAGGTCTTCAAAGCGTGCAGTTAGATCGGCCACCGCTGCGAGATTCATTGAGGCATCTTCACGTATCGCAGTGTGGGGGCAGCCGCCCGTTTCAACCCCTACGATCCGCTCTGCCGGTAATGCCTCAGCTTCAGTAAGAATGCGTTGATCTTCGCGGGTGTAGATATCGTTGGTGACCACGGCGATGCTGTAGTCATCACGCATCGCTTTGCAGAGTTGTTCGAGCAACGCCGTTTTGCCCGACCCTACCGGGCCGCCGACACCGACGCGTAGAGGTGCTTTACTATTCATGGCTTCTCCATTCATGAGCGGAACAATCGACAGTACTGCGTTTCATGCAGACTACTGGCGATCGCCAGTGCCGGCGTACTCGCGCCAATTTCATCATCTTCTATCAGTAGTGCCGAGGCGACTGCTGCGGGAATCTTTTCCGACAGCTGGAACAGCAGCGACTGCCCGGCACTCTGCCCCAGCGGTACTAGTTTGATCGCTGCGTTCACCGCGTTTTCAAGCCAGCTCCAGCTAAAGCCTGCTAGCAACGCTTCCTGCGGTATCTGCCAGCGGCTGTCGGCAAGGGTAAAACCAGCGCTTTGACTCATCAGCAAACCTTCACGGTAAACGGTAAGATCATCGTCACCGTCCCATTCCGGTAGCTTGCACAACAGTTGATAAAAAGCCTGCGCACGCTGGCGCTCTTCCATTCTTAGCTCAGATGTTTCGCGACTTGCCAGCAGGTACTTGCTCCAGTCGTTAAACTGCTGTGGTGAATTGTCTGCCAGTGCGCGTTGTAACCGAA
>CALZIG010000070.1 GCA_945787585.1 uncultured Gammaproteobacteria bacterium
GCTCGATCGCACCGGACTCACGTAGATCTGACATCATCGGGCGTTTATCGGTACGCTGCTCTAGTGATCGGTTGAGCTGAGACAGTGCAACCACCGGCACGCAGAGTTCTTTAGCCAGCGTCTTCAGGCCACGTGAGATTTCAGAGATTTCATTGGTACGATTTTCACTACTGCCCGGCACCTGCATCAATTGCAGGTAATCGATCACCACCAGATCCAGGCCATGCTCGCGTTTGATACGACGAGCACGGGCACGCAGTTCCGTCGGTGACAGCGCCGCGGTATCATCAATAAAGAGTTTGGATTCACTCAGCAGACTCATCGATGAGGTCAGACTGGCCCAGTCATCATCATCCAGTTTACCGGTACGCACCTTGTTTTGATCGACACGACTCAGCGATGACAGCATACGCATCACCAACGCCTCGCCGGGCATCTCCATACTAAAGACGGCGACCGAGCGTTTACCACTGATCGCGACATACTCCGCTATATTCATCGCAAAGGTGGTCTTCCCCATCGATGGACGCCCGGCCACGATGATGAGATCAGATTCCTGTAGCCCGGCGGTCATCTCATCGAAATCATCAAAACCGGTGGGAATACCGGTGATCGAGGAATCGAGTGACGCCAGCATATCGATACGATCGACCACATTGGCTAATAACTCAGAAACCGCCTTGTAGCCCTTATCGCTACGTGATCCCTGCTCTGCTATCTTAAAGACCGCCTGCTCTGCGGTATCGAGCAGCTCAATACTATCGCGCCCTTCGGTGTTGAAGGCGCTATCGGTAATCTCCGTACCGACACGAATCAGCTGACGCAGTACTGAGCGTTCACGCACAATACCCGCGTAGGATTTTATGTTGGCGGCACTGGGGGTGTTGTTGGCAAGTGAGCCGAGGTATGGAAGTCCGCCGGCATTACCCAGGTCATCATGGTTATTCAACCATTCGGAGATAGTGACAACATCACGCGGCTGGCCGCTGTCGGCCAGAATGGCGATGGCGTGAAAGATCAAGCCATGATCACGACGATAAAAATCATCCTGCACCAGCAGGTCTGCGACCTTGTCCCACGCATTGTTATCGAGCATGAGCCCGCCAAGCACAGCCTGCTCTGCCTCAATCGAATGCGGAGGTACCTTGAAGGCATCTGACGCCTGATCCGAAAACTGGTCGGACATCTGCTCAAGCGTGTTCGCGATATCGGCAAAGTCTTGCATATGAGTTCTTTAGCCCTTTCCTATCACAACTCACCCTCGACTGCCGTTGCTGACAGTAGAGGGTGAGATTAAACATTTTTTGTCGTAAACGGCAGACTGTCGTCAATTACAGCGTGCCGTTACCACAACAGCACAGGCTTATTATGCCTCGTCGGCAACCACTTGTACTGTGATTTCTGCATTCACTTCAGGGTGCAGGTGAATCGCGACCTGATACTCACCAATCTGGCGGAAAGGGCCGTCCGGCAGGCGTACTTCATGTTTATCAACCGCATTACCGGCAGTCGCACACGCTGCAGCGATGTCCATTGTGCCGACAGAACCGAACAGTTTGCCCTCTTCGCCCACTTTACAGGCGATTGTGATGGTCTGCTCAGCCAGCGCGGCCGCGCGGGCATTGGCTGCGGAAAGAATTTCTGCCGCGGCCGCTTCCAGTTCTGCACGACGTGCTTCAAAATCAGTCCGGTTTGACGTCGTTGCCGGTACTGCTTTTTTACCCGGGATCAGGTAGTTACGACCGTATCCACCTTTAACTGAGACTACGTCTCCCAAACCACCTAAATTTTCTACCTTCTCAAGAAGAATAACATCCATCTCTATATACCTCGTTTCGTAGCATATTAACTAAAAATATAAACTAAACCTATAAACTCAATCTGTTCGAGCTTCATCACAATCACGTTTAGCGCCGTTCATCATCTTCTGGCGGTTCATTGCGCGGCGCATCGTCATCATCGCTTTTGGGCGGACGATTCGCACCGTGCTTCTTCCGCAGACGGCCTCGAATATCAGCCCAGCTATCGATATAACCGATCATCGCTAGCATCATGGCGATATGCGGTGGCACAATCAGTAGCCCGATATAGAGCGCGATCAACCAACCACGTCCCATGCCGGAAATCCCGACCACCCCGTGCACCAGTGCCAGACCGTGGATCGAAAAGAGCGCCACCACCAGTATCATCAGGTCTTGCGTGATGCCGCCCTGTGCCGCAAAGATCATCCCAGCAGCACCAATCAGCGCCGCCACAATCGCAACCCGCTTTTCGATGAAGAGCGAATGAAACTCCTGCTGAAAACCACCGGGGTTATACAACATCGCCTGCAGCCAGCGCGCCAGCGAAAGATTGATCATCGTTGAATAGAGCAGCACTGCCGCGACCAGTCCGGTCATCATCCGCGCCATGCCACTCAACATCTGATCGGCTTCTTGCGCCGTGAGCTGCGCTTCACTCAACATCGGAGCCATCACACTATCTAGCACAGCACGCCACCACGCAGCGGTATCCCCCAGCAGCGCATTGACCAGCAGCACCAGTAGCGCCACCATCAATGCAATCGCTGTTAGCGTCTGTCCCAATGAACGGGTCAGACGCAGGATCATCGCAGCGATCAGTACCGGCACCGAAAGCAGCATCATGCCGATCACATAGGCCTGTACCAGACCGCCTTCGAGTGACGACATCGCTCCAATCACCGCCATCAACAGCCCCAGCGCGAGCATTAAAAACAGCCCTTCTTTGGGACCGTTGCGCAACGTCACCAGGCCAATCGTGGCCCCGGAGAGATGACTCAACGGCGGAATCACCAGTGACAACACGGCACCCACCACAGCAACCAGTGTTGCCTGTGTTCTGCCTCGCATGATGAATGATGCTAATGCCTTCATGATATCAGTGCTATTTCAACGCCAGCGGCTGTTTCGAAACAATTCGAAGCAGACACGTGACTGTGAATCTATCCCAATATAAGTCTAGTGCGAATCACAGTAAGGCAGCAGCGCAAGAAAACGTGCACGCTTAACGGCCGTTGCGAGCTGACGCTGATACTTGGCGCTGGTGCCCGTAATACGGCTCGGCACGATCTTGCCTGTTTCTGTGATGTAATTCTTCAGCATGTAGATGTCTTTGTAATCAACGACAAGCCCTTCTGCACTAAAACGACAATACTTTTTACGACGAAAATATTTTGCCATGGTAACTCTCCAAATAAATTATGTTTCTATTACGCTTATCTGCTTGTTAATAGTCTGCGCGTGCAATGCCATTCTCGCTTCGTCTTCGCGGTAACTCATACGGCTGAGAAACCCCTCGACACAAACCTCATCACCACGCTGCAAATTCACTGCGACCTGTTTCAATGCTGCTCCGGCAGCTATCACGACGATCTTAAAATAAGTATCACGTGGTAACGTTGCCTCGACCTGCTGTGAACGGTGCTCCAGTGTAAATCGTGTGAGCGGGATACCGGCTGGATTGTGACGTGATTCGGGAGGATTACAGACCACCCCACTCACTATCAGACGGTTCTCCGCAGACACCTATTAACCTTCAGCGGCGGCTGCATTCTCGACCGCGACTTCAGCAACAGGCGCGTCGGTTGTCACAGGGGATGCAGTGGGTGTGTGCTCACTGCTATCACGTCGGCTCTCTTCTTTAGCAGGACGTGCCAGTGCAGACGCCTCGGTAACGGCCGCTTTCTGTGAGATAACCAGATTACGGATCACCGCATCATTAAAACGGAATGCAGTGGTAATCTCTTCCAGCGCTTCTTTATCACACTCAACGTTCATCATCACATAATGTGCCTTGTGAACCTTGTTGATGGGATACTCTAGCTGACGACGACCCCAGTCTTCTAAACGATGGACTGTACCGTCACGGCTCTCAATAGAGGTACGGTAGCGCTCAATCATTGCAGGGACTTGCTCACTCTGGTCAGGGTGGACCAGAAACACGATTTCGTAGTGTCTCATAACACTCCTCATGGGTTATACCTTCCGACCAACGCGGTAAGGCAAGGAGAAAACAAATTGTTGGA